>JASFYZ010000060.1:0-15751 GCA_045046665.1 Desulfobacterium sp. | reverse complement strand
TGGATGTAATTTCCACATTATTTCCTTATGATATTATGTAATTTTTATATAACAGTCATGTCGTTCAACGACACAACAAAGATTGAAAATGGTGCTATGTCGCCGGGGGCTCTGTTGTCGGTACTTTAATGCTGTATTTTCTTATAAACTGGAATGACAGGCTCGCCGGTCACAACAAAAATGAAGATCAGGTTCATGACGTTTCACGCTTCATCTCTTACAGGTGCATTGTTACGACAAGAAATCAAATAAAACAACAAAACAATGATAAGACAGGCAATGCCCATGTAGTAGATTGCGTTATTATTCGGCTGGCCCAGAATCAACCACCCAAAAACAATGGGACCTAACACCTGGCCCAATTTTTCAACGGAGGACAAAATGGCAATGGCCTTTGCACTGCCAAGTTTTTTTGTATTCTCAAGCCCCAGCACATAGGGGGTTGATGCTTCAAGACTGCCAGCCAGACCCAAAACCAGTACAGATAAAACAGCCGCGGTCATGCCCCCATAAAAATAGAACAACATCAGCCCGCAACTGCTGAGGATACCACTTAAAAGAATATACCGAGACTTGTGCAGTGATCTGTCAATGTACTTGCTGAAAACAGGGGCAACATAAATGAAAAACAGGCCATACACCATCATGAGTCTGCCGATGTGGGAGGGGGTGGAGCCGATGCGGTCAATGTATATGGGGATAAAATAGTTCAAAAACCCCACCGCCATCATGGACGAGGGAAATATAACTAAAAGACACAAAGCCAGAACACGGGGGGTGATGATAAATTGCAATAACTGGTCCATGCCCCCCGGGGCTGATTGTTCAGTCCCCTCCTCCATGGTTGCTACTTTGGGGTGTTCCATGCTTCCCTTTAAGAAAATCATGGTATAAATGAAGGACAACACAATAATAACCGCACCCACCATAAAAACCGCATTGTATCCAATGCTGTCTGCAAGCATCCCCCCGGTGGAGCTGCCGCAGATATATCCGGCATAACATCCAGCAATGAGGCGGGTGAACCCCTGGGCCTTGCTGTTCTCATCGGTGAATGCCACCACAAAGCCATTGGCCGCCATAAAGGTCAGCCCATACCCAAAGCCCACAAATGCCCGGGAAATAATTAGATGCACAGCATTGGGTGCCATCCAGGTATAAACAAACCCTGCTGAGGTCAATATAAGCCCTGCAAAGAAAGATTCATGCCAACCCCGTTTATCCACCCATGGCCCGGCAATCAGGGGGGAAATTGCCCCAAACAGCATGGTGGCACAGATGGGCAGGCCCATGATCACCTCCCTGGACAATCCCCAGAAGGGTTGGCCAAACTGTTCCATGTAAAGGGGCAGAAACGAAACAGAAATGGTCTGACCAAAAAAATATATAAATACGGCAGGTCGAATGGCCGTATAATGGACCCGAAATATTTTTCCGGCAACGGCCATCTCCTTTGCAAAATATTGAAACACAATGACCAGGAGTTCCATGAGAAAAAGCAGTGAAATCACCAGCACGGTGATGGCATCCATGATGATTTCCGTCAATTCAGACAAAAGAACTTTTTTGGAAATGGTAATGGAAATATACCCTGCAATGTCAGCGGGGACATCGGCCTCCAATGCATTATTCCGGTGAAGAACAATGTTGTGATGATATTTTGAGTCCTTGATCCACTCGATTGTATGAACAGAACTCAGTGGCCCCCTTTGCTCTTTTTTAATAGCGAGAATATTATTTTTATCGGCCTTATAAAGGGGATAGCGGTCTGAATCCAACAGGGTAATATCGCTTAATTCCGGTGAAGCCTTTATGATCTCTCCCAACATATGTTCCATCATGGAAAGTCGATCCAGCGCAATCCCTTTACTGAGCATAAATTCAATATCTTCCCTTAAAAGGCTGCCCAGCACCGCTGTTTTTTCCCGGGTGATTTCAAGGTAACAATTTTTAAAAGAATTGGTATTGAGCAATGAGAAAGAAATCTGTGCCAATAAAAGAACCACAAGGATGACCCCGGAAATTTTTCTCTTGGAAAACCGGGTTTGTTCGGGTGCCCCTGGAATGACAACGAAAAAAAAGCCAAGGAGTACCACCAGCACCCCCAGTAAAATCATCCCTGTCAGCTTCATTTTTTCAAGTAAGAGGGCATGGGTAAAGGCCTTGACCTGATCTTCTGGCAATATGATAATAAGCGTTCCCATCCAGCGCTTATGTTTTTTAATGGGCAACCCGATATAAAATTTATGATCAGACTTGTAATAATTTTTACCAATACCTTCCCCCGCTTCATGGGGGGTGAAAAGGGTGTTGAAATAGCCAGACACCTCCAGAGGGAGTTGTTGATGGATCAAAGCGGATTCTGTACTGTAATAAATTCGGTTATCGGGCAGGGCCAGGGAAACGGATAGATCGGAATTGGCCTTGATCAGCTCTATCTTTTTAAAAAAATTAGAAGGATTCTTTTTTGTCAGGTGGGTTCGGGTTTCCTGGAGAAGCGTGTTCAAGCCAACAAATTTATCAAGTTTTTTGCCAAACTTCAGTGACTTTTCAATGTTGCGTTTTAAATCATTTCCAATGGCGGAATATTTTGAAAAGGTGGAGCCCACATAGATATCTTCAAGAGAGCTTAAGCTCAACAGGGTATTAAAGCCCAAGGCCAACACAAGCAAAAGAATAGAGCTGGCAATTAGTTTTATTTTTATACCCTTGTCATAGGTAAAGGTTTTTTGAATATCGTTCATACCTCCACGCCCATTTTTTTCCCCTGGGGAAGCGATGAAAAACCGGTCTGCCTTTCGGCCTGATGAAACAGGCCAGTGCATATCCACACCGGTTTCCCATACATCACATATCGGGCATGACGTCTTTCAATGCAAACGCATGTCTCTGGTCTGTAAGACCTGCATTTTAACGGATGTATAAAAGTGGTATCACTTTGGATCATTCCAAGGGCATGCAGTGTATATGCCGAGGCCACCATCCCGGTCCCGCAGGCCAGGGTTTCTTTTTCAATACCTCTTTCAAAACACCGTTGCTCAACCACCCGGGTAGTTTCATTGATTTTCACAATATTCACATTGATACCTAATGGGAATACATCCCTTAACCGGTTGTTAAAATAACGACCTATGGCGTGGAAAGGATCCGTTTCAAAGACAAAAATTTTCTGTTCCAGGATGTTGGACAGCCCTGTCACCGGATCACAGGAATCGTGATTTTCCCCGGCATCAAGCAGAATAACCAGGTGGGGTTCTCCGGAAAAAACCAGGTAGCCTGTAAATGAAAGACGCTCCTGGTTTACGGGTGGGCAGATACCCGGCAATTGATGTAAAGGAATTTCAAAGCGTGCCCCGTGTAAATCCGGGGGCGTTATCATCACTGCCTCCGGGTGGGCCAGGTGAATGGGAATTTTGTCAGGGGTTCCCATATTTACCCACACCTGTTGTTTATCTGCATCATAGCCCAGTGTACGAATGACAGGTTGGTTGCCCGGAATTTCCGTCAGAATATTGCACGCTGTGACACCAGAGGTGTGGTGGACATACTCTGCCACACACAGCAACCCATTACCGCAGCACAAGGATTCCTGGCCGGTGGGCTCGAACATTCTAAAAATATAACCAACCCCATTGCTCACCGGGAGCTGTTCCCAGTAATGCCAATTATTGTTTATCTCCAGCAGAATCTGAGGTGTGCAGGGTTGAAGCACAATAAATCCATCGGCACCAATACCGAAATTACCATCTGTGACCTGTCTGGCGAAATCACCCTTCTCGTATTCAGGGATATGACATTCCAAACGTTCATCAACAATAATAAAATTATTTCCACATGAAGAGAACTTTTCAAATGGTACACTCATAATAGGGGGAATCTCACATTTCTCAGGCAAGGGATTTATCATTTTTTGCAATGCGTTTGACAAGCTCTCTGTAGTCCGAAGACGCAGTTGATCCCGGTGCAAATTCAAAAATTGTTTTACCAAAGGAGGGGGCTTCGGAAAGGCTGTCGCAATAACGGATGGGTTGGCACATGGCTTCTGGATATAATTTTTTAAGTTCAGAATACAATTTTTCCGGCCCTTTTATCCGGGCATCCAGAAAGGTGGGAAGGATGTACTTTAAACGCACTTCATTTCGATATTTCTGGATGGAGCCAAGGCTTCTCATGAACTCGGACAATCCATGCAGAGACATCACCTCCAGAGCCACGGGAACCAGCACCTCTGTGGCATAAAACAGCACATTAACGATGAGTTGATCCCAGCCTGGAGATGTGTCAATAATAACAAAATCGTATTGAGTATCCAAGGGCTTAAGCACCTCTGATAAGGCCCATTCGGCACCGAAACTTTTTCGATCAATCATGCGTTTAATACCTGCCAGGGATTTTCCACCACTCAAAAGCCAGAGATTTTTTCTGGCAGGGATAATGCATTCCTCCGGAGTTAATTCTCCGGTGAGAAGCTCGGTGAGACCCGCCACCGGCTTTTTTCCCAGGATGTAAGCCGATTGCCCCTGGGTGTCCGTATCCACCAGCAATACCTTGTGTCCAGCCAGAGCGAGCCCTGCCCCAAGATTAACAGCAGTGGTGGTTTTCCCCACTCCCCCCTTGCTGAGGGTTACACATATTTTTCTGGCAGTTGCCCCAGCGTCACCGTTCTCCCCTGAAGTAGATTTCAGCAGCTTACGGGGTTGGATCGGGAATTTATATTTACACGCCTTGCAAGTGGCGGAAATATTCCGACCAGAATCAATGTATGTTTTGAGTGTGTCTGGATTAACTCGATGTTTCCTGGAACATTTTGGACAAACAATAATCATCGCAGTGTTTCCTTTTTCAATGTCTCAAGAATCGCATCAACGGCAATGGTGGCAATTCTCTCCATGAAAATTCCAGCGCCTGCCCCCGGAGATGCCTTAACTTTAATTTTTGCCTTACCCTCCCAGATTTCAACTGAGACATTGCCTTTGGAAACCTTTATGGATTCCTGGATCTGGTCTTCCAACAAGATTTCCTTGTCAGACGAATTATCCTTATCACATTGATAAATCAAAAAATCCAGGTCTTTGGCCTTATCATCCAAAGAGTCCTCATCGGCAAGAATACTGTCCATGATATCTTTTTTTTTGTCATTTTTCAACGTTTTGTGCCGGGGAAATGTTCCGATCGTTATCTCCAAAAGCCATTGTTTTGAGTTGGGAAACAGCCCCACTTATGGCGGCAATTTGATCTTCTTCAAGATCAATCCATTGTATTCCATAAAGTAACTGCCCCGATGCCATGGATGAACAATGAACCACCCTGCCGGTAAGGTTGGGCAATTCTATTTTCTCCAGCCTCAATTCCCAGCCGGTTCGGATAGCGTCGCATTCAACATCAAGGGCCTCATCACAAAGCACACTGATGCCCCCATGGCTGATGTTGAGAAGTGAGCACTCTTTTCCCCCCAGGAACACCTGAACAGAGGCACTGTCAGGCACAGGTACACGGAAGGCCTTACGAACCGGTAAGTCCGCCTTCTTTTCCCCGGCAATAGCCTGAAACAAAATTGACTGATTTTCCATTGACACCCCTCCAATCTGACAAACTTTTAATTAGCCCCTATTCAACTTTTCGCCAAGGACTCCCTTTCTGAATCTCTGATTCTGGAGGGGTAGTTGACGGCAAAACCATGTTTGATCACAACACCAGGTACTTTTATGACGTCATGGGCGTATTCCCAATTTTCCCGGTCGGAGTTCTAAATCTTTAATTTGTAAAGATATAATTCCTAAAAAACTTGTTTTTAATTTAATAAAATCAATAATTTATAGACGTTTCTAAAAAATGGGGATGCGCCCCTTCATGGTGTGTGTTTGCCAAGGGGTTCATACTCGTTGGAAACCATATCAAGTATGATACTGACAGGCAAGCAAAAATCAATGAAGTCAACACTTCGAAAATATCCAGGAGAGGGGGGGGGCTCTGACGCATTAGATTTTTCATGATAGCTTTTAAATTAATGGGTTATTAATTTATCTTGATCAGATCAATGCGAAAATTTTTTATAACGGATTGATATCTAAAAAGTTATTGGTTCATGCGTCAGCACTGGGAAGATGTAGGGGGGAGGACTTGCATTATTTTAAGTTTATTGGTATCCATCCCAGGAATCATCCAATACAGCAGCATTCATATAGAACCAGAGCTTGACCCGCCTGCATAATAATTTTGAAGTGCAACAAATAAAAAACCAACAGATGCAAAACATTGAGTGAATAAAATGAGTCAACTTATTGAACCGAACAAAGAAAGCTTCATCAAACTGGCAACAACCAAAATGCCCTTTGGAAAACACAAAGGAGTGCTCCTTGTGGACCTACCGGAAACCTACCTGGTATGGTTTTCCCGAAAAGGATTTCCCAAAGGACATTTAGGAGAATTGTTACAAGCTGTTTATGAAATAAAGCGGAATGGCCTTGAATATTTGTTTCATCCAGGTCAATCCCCCACAGAAAAGAGAGACCAGCGATGAGAATAAAATACAACGCCCCGGTTATTTTGACCTATTCCATTTTGTCCATGTGTGTTCTGGCCTTTTCAGGGAACGGAATGTTGGCTGGGTATTTTTCATCCCCTGCCCACTTATCCCTTTTTAACCCCTATTTTTATTTTAGGCTGGTCTCTTATATTACTGCCCATGGTAGCTGGTCCCATCTCATTGGAAATTTCATGATAATCCTTCTTGTGGGACCTTTGCTTGAGGAAAAATACGGGTCTGCCGCACTATTGGAAATGATTTTCATCACCGCCATTGCCACGGCCCTGTTAAATGCGGTTTTATTTTCCAATTCCCTTATTGGCGGCAGCGGGATTGCCTTTATGTTGATTCTTCTCAGCTCATTTTCAAATATCCGATCAAAGGAAATTCCGTTGACATTCATCCTCATTGCCACACTTTACATTGGCAGTGAAGTTCTCTCCACCCTGAAGGTGGACAGGATTTCGCAATTCAGCCATCTTGCTGGCGGGTTTATCGGGGCTGGATATGGATTTTTCAGAAGCGGAAAAAGGGATCCAAGTACATAAGCAAAATTAATCCGGTATTTTCGTCAGATGAGTTTCCATATTTCATCTTACCCATAGGGGTTATATGGTAAGTGAAGACTGTCAACAATTTATTATGATTATTCCTTCTCGGGTACTTATAACCATATGTAAAAAAATCAGTCCTTTGATTTCAAAACAGGAACTCTTTCTGCCAACCAAAGAAAACAAGCAGCAGAAATCCCAGCAGCACCAAAAATCATGCACATGACCATGATCTGATACCGGGCAGCGATGAGGGGGGATACCCCGGACAAAATTTGTCCGGTCATCATACCGGGAATGGACACAAGCCCTACGGCAAACAGAGAATTTACAATGGGAATCAACGCAGCTTGGAGGGCAATTTTACGGGCCTCTAAAAATGGTACATCCCGCTCCAGTTCTGCATACAATCGTTCTGCGGCAAGGCTGACGCTGTTCATAGAATTGGAAAAAATCATGCCTGCCAGGGGAACCATGTAACGGGGGAAATACCAGGGCTCAAGGTTAAGCACCCATTGGCTGATGACAAACAAAACACTTCCACCCCCCAATGCAATGGAAAAAAAAGCGTTACGAAACAGGGTCCGCCGCCGGGCCTTGACCATTCTCAAAGCAATCCAGCTGGATGAGAGCAGCATGACTGTCAGGATACTCATGATGATCAGGGCATTGTCGGACTCAAAAATATAGGTCAGAAAATAACCTACCAGCAGCAGTTGCCCCAACATCCGTGAAACCGCATAAAAGGCAGATCCGGTGTCTAATGACCATTTAAAAAGGATTACCAAAATTACTGCAACGGGGATAAAGGCGATCGTAAGGTGAACTAAGGAAATGGTTTGGATGGTATTATTCATGTTTTTCCAATGATATCAAGTTGTTAATGGAGGACGGACAGGGGGTTTTTAGAAAATTCCAGGTTGTTTTCACGCAAAAATTTTCCTGCCCCCTGTTCCAGACATTTGCTCAATGAGTCAATAATGGGGGAAAGAATATTCCAGCGGTGCCAGTACAAATTCACCTTGACATGCTCATTGGGGCACAGATCCACCAGTCGGCCGTCATGCAACATTTCAAGCGCCTGTTGATCCGGCAACATCCCGTATCCAAACCCCGATACAATGATCCAGGCAAATTGTTCCGGAGACGGTACGTAATGACTTGGGATATGAAATGAATCCCCTTTAAAAAGTTGAGACAGCATGGTGGCGTGCAATTCGTCTCTTCGATTAAAAATCACTGCCGGTGCCTTTTCAAGGCTGTCCCGGTCCAGGCCACGGGCAAACCAGCGTTTTACAAATTTCGGCGTGGCAACCAGTCTATAAATCATGGCCCCAAGAAAAGAGACGCTACAGCCCTGTACGATTTTTGCCCGGGAACTGATGCATCCCACCACATCGCCATCACTCAGAAATTGATGGGTCTGTTCCTGATCATCCACCCGCAGATCCATGACCACAGGATGGGTTGCCAAAAATGGAGCAATGCATGGGGGAAACCATGTGGCCAGAGAATCTTCGTTCAATGCGATGGTAAGGGGAATCAGGTTTCTTTTGGAAGATGGTGTCATGTCCTGGATTACATCATTTTCCAGCTGTTTAACCTGAAGATAATGCTTTAACAGTCTCCGACCCGCCTGCGTGGGTTTTGGCGGCGTTGTCCGAATGAGCAGTACCTGTCCCATCTGGGATTCAAGGAGCTTAATACGCTGGGACACGGCGGACTGGGTTAGATGGATTGTTCCGGCGGCCTTGTCAAAACCGCCTTCCCTGATAACGGCTTCAAAGGCCTCTAAAAGTTTGTAATCAAGCATAAACTATTATTAGCATAATTAATCAATAATTAAATCAATTAATTTTATTTATTCTAAATACCATGCTATATCCCCCCTGTTCCATGAAAAATGTGGAATTATTTTTTTGACATCCTTACTGGGGAGCCATCAAGTTGATGAAAATGGCATTATGCCACCCCCGAAGGGCGAGCGTTCCGACCAAGCAGAACCGGCGGTGACTGGGTGCTATGCTGTCGAAACTTCGATGGCCTTATGTTCTAATAAAATTCAGGAGATAATTTATGTGGGGTCCGTTTTTCCAAGGGATGGGAGTAAGTGGTGGATTAATCGTGGCAATTGGGGCACAAAACGCCTTTGTGCTTTCACAGGGGGTCAAAAAAAACCATCATCTGCTCATTGCCTTGATGTGCAGCGTCTGCGATGCCCTGCTCATCACCATTGGTATTTCCGGTGTGGGCACCGTGATTGCATCCTCCCCAAAGCTTGCAGCAGCAGGGGCCTGGGGCGGTGCAGCATTCCTGTTCTGGTATGGATTTAAGGCCTTTCAATCGGCCCGACAGGGAAATGTACTGAGTGCAGAACAAAAAAAATGCAGCCTTCGCACGGCCATTGCCACCACCATGGCAGTGACCTGGCTAAACCCCCATTGTTATATTGACACCTTGCTTCTAATCGGCAGCATTGGTGGGCAGTTCAATGGCCAGGGACGTCTTTTCTTCGGCGTGGGCGCTGTATCTGCATCCTTTATCTGGTTTTTTTCTTTAAGCTTTTGTGGGCAAATGCTGGCACCTGTTTTCAAGAATCCCACTGCCTGGCGAATTCTGGACACCGTCATTGGCATTATCATGTGCAGCATCGCCTTTTCCCTGATCATATAGTTGCTGTGATCAAGCCGCAATAACACAAACCTGGCCCATTGGTCCGCACAGGCTTGATGAAAACAGGATCATAAAAAACCACCTTGGGCCAGACAAATTATCCTGGTAACAAGGTGGTTTTCTTTCACGGCTCAGATTGCAGTGCTGTGACTGGATCGGGTGTTTACCTGATTAAAAATTAAAAACCTTTGCTTCGGCCGCCATATCAATCAGATGCGGTCCGCCATCCAGCTGCATATTACTGAAAAAAGAAGCCTCATCAAGTCCACGATTCTTGGCGCAAGGGGTGCAGATGCCCGTGGTCACTTCTTTTTCCACCAGGTAGGGAAGGTAATCTGCCGGACAATCCCCAGTGACAGTGTTTATGCTCAGGTCTCTATCCTTATTGGCCCACATAACCCCCTCATCAATGAAAAACATATCCACATGGTGTCCCTTTGAATGGGCAATTTTGGCAAATTGAAAACATCTTGTGGCAGCTTCGTTGTCATCTTTACTGAGAACAAACAAAAAATTTTGCATAATTTAAATCCTTTTTGATTGTAACCGGCCACAGAATTCTGGTATTTAAATATCCAGGGAATTTCAGAACAAGGGATTTGAGTTTCCTTGAACCAGATAATGTTTGACCCGTTACCATGCGTTGATGGTTATCCTTTATGGGCAAATTCTCATTTCTATTGATACTTTTTAGTCAAGCAATCCAGGACTGTCAAGGTCAAACTGTCATTTGGATATCTATTTTTTCCATAGTTCAAAAATTGCATGTATGATAAGCGTTAAACAACCAGGCCCGTTTTTCCATAGACTTGATAATCAAGTGGAAAAAAGTAAAGCCCCGTTTCCCATTAAGAGATGCAGGGCAGATGTCATGCCCCCCCGAACATTCCATGGAGATTTCATGCAAAAAAAATATGTATTAACTCTGCTGGCAATCATAGTGTTGACAAGCGTTCTGTCACCTGCCCCTGGCAAGGCCAACCCGTTAAACATAACCCGCATCACTCCGGGGGGTGAAAATGTTCAGTCCCTGCGGCAGATTGTCATCCAGTTTGACCGGGATGTGGTGCCCCTGGGGGCCATGGAACGCTCCCGGGATGAGATCCCCGTCACCATCACGCCGGATGTAAAAGGTCAATGGCGCTGGCTGGACACCTCGGCCCTGGCCCTGCAACTGGATGAATCACAGGCCCTGCAACCTGCCACGCGTTATACCCTTATCATGAATCCCGGCATCACGGCCCTGGACGGCACCACTCTGATAGATCCTGTCATTCATACCTTTACCACCCAGCGCCCCCGGATCTCCTGGGTGAATTTCCAGACCTGGCGCTCCCCGGGAACGCCTGTGATGGGGCTGCATTTTAATCAGCCCGTCACCCCGGAATCTGTGAAAGCCTGCGTAAAATTGATCCGGCAAACCGATGGTCAACTCATGTCAGCGGTACGGGTGGAACCCCACCCGGAGAACGCCTCCGGTCGTATCTGGTGGATCTCCCCGGCAAAGGAGCTGCCCCTGGACACCGCCATGGTGGTGTGGGTATCCCCAGGTATTATCTCCACCCAGGGGTCGGAACCGGGCATGGAAAAAAGAGTGGCGGTAAAATTTCATACTTTTCCGGAATTTAAATTCCTGGGGTTACAGTGCTATACCCTCAGAGGAAAGAAACCCATCATTATTTCCCCGGATCAGTTCCAGAAATTTACAAATTTAACTAAGCCAGCGGGCACACCCACATCGGATATACATCCCCTTTCCAACCCCGACACCTACACAGAATTGCTCTTCACGACCCCGGTGGCCTTCCAGGAGATCCGGGATCGGGTCATTATAACCCCGGACCTGGCCAAGGATCGCAAGGACTATGACCCCTGGGCCAACAACTACAGCGGCTCGCTCCTTAGAACCCGTCACCACAAAGATGCACAGTATTCAATTTCACTGCCCGAGGATCTTACCCCATGGCAGCGCTATCATTTTAACGAGACAGGGGATGGTATCCGGGATGCCTTTGGCAGAGCCTTACCCACTCCCATGGATTTTACCTTCTTCACCGATCATCGCAAACCTGATTATCAACTGCTGCATCCCACCGGGGTTCTGGAAAAAAACCTGGATTCCCGGCTACCCATGGCTGTGACCAACATGGAAAGTATGAAATTTTCTTTCCAGACCATCACTGCGGCAAAAAACAATGTCAATGGGACCCAATCCACGGATAAAACGAACTTTGATGATGAGACCCTCAAGAAGATATCACCCCCCCATGATATCCCCGGCAGCATCACCAAAGACAACCTCATGGCCCAGGATATCACCTATCACACCCCCATGGGAGTCCGTGAAATGCTGGAGGGACACACCGGGGCCGTGTATGGCAAGGTAAGCAAAAGTACCCCCTCTGTGAAAAAACATGCCAATGAAAAACAATTTTTTGCCCAGGTGACCCCCTGGCAGGTCCATGCCAAAATCGGTCATTTTAACTCATTGGTGTGGGTCACGGATCTTGCCACAGGCCTGCCCGTACCCGGGGCCCGGGTGAGTATCCATAAAGATGACATGGAAAACCTCACCCGCAACACCCAAGCCCTGGCCCGGGAAATAACCGATGACAACGGTATTGCCCTGCTGCCCGGCGTTGTCACCCTGGACCCGGAGCGCAAATCCTTTGACAGTTGGTGGGAGGAAGGAGATGATCAGCGACTTTTTATCCGGGTGGAGCAAGACAATGACCTGGCCCTGTTGCCCCTGAACAACCGATTCAGCATTGACACCTGGCAGGTGTCCGGAGAGACCTTTGATTCGCACATGGAAGCCCGGCACGGTCACATCAATGCCTGGGGTACAACGGCCCAGGGGATTTATCGGGCCGGGGATACCATCCAATACAAGATCTATGTCCGAGATCAGGACAACACGCGATTCATAAGTCCCCCCAAGGCACATTATACCCTTAGCCTGATTGACCCCGCAGGAAAAAGCGTACTCACCCGGAAAAAAATAACCCTGTCCCAGTTTGGTACCATTCATGGCGAATATGCAGTGCCCAAAAACGGCAGCGTGGGCTGGTATCGATTTGAGCTGTCCGCAAATTTTACCGAACAAAACTGGAGTCCACTGCGAGTGCTGGTCAGTGATTTTACCCCGTCCCCATTTAAAGTCACCACAGAACTCAACGGCAATGCCTTTAAAATGGGGGATACGCTCACTGTGACATCCCAGGCAAGCCTCCATGCCGGTGGTCCCTACACCAATGCCAATGCTCGGATTATTATTAGACTCAAGGAAAAAATATTCCGATCCAAACATCCCTTGGCCCAGAAATTCTCATTTTACAAGCCATTTAAGGATGAGGCTGATGAAGAAAACAACGGAGGCTTTCGTCCCGGTGGCATGGAAACCCTTCTGGAAAAGACAGATATCCTCAACGACCAGGGCATCCTGGAAAATACGGTTCAACTGGACCAACCAGATGTGGCATACGGAACCCTCACAGTGGAAAGTGCGGTGCAGGATGACCGGGGTAAATTTGTGGCAGCCACCGCCACGGCTCCTTATCTGGGAAGGGATCGATTTGTGGGCCTTAAAAGCTTGAAATGGGTATATGATGCCAATCAACTGGCCACCCTGGAAACCTTGGTGGTGGATGATCAGGGAAACCCTGTCAGTGACACCAAAGTAAACATCCGGGTGCAACGCCTGGAAACCAAAGCCACCCGGGTCAAGGGGGCAGGCAATGCCTATCTCACCCGATATCTCCACCAGTGGATCACCACCCATAACCTGGAATTGACGACCACCAACGAGCCCTTACCCTTTTCTTTTACACCGGAAATACCCGGGGATTATCGCATCAGCGCCACGGTGACCGATACCCGGGGAAAAAAACACGCTTCAGGCATCACCACCTGGGTGACAGGCCGGGGCCATGTGGTATGGCAGGAACCTGCGGATTATCGCCTAAAAATTATTCCCGAAAAGAACACGGTGAACCTGGGAGAAACTGCACAATATCTCATTAAAAATCCCTTTCCCGGGGCCTATGCCCTGATCACCCTGGAACGATACGGGATTCTGCGGCAATGGGTAAAAAAAATGGAAACCGCCACAGAGGTGATTGAAGTGCCGGTGTCAACGGATCTTCAACCGGGATTTTTTCTTTCTGCCACCATCCTCTCTCCCCGGGTGGCAAAACCGTTAGGGGAAAACCAGGTGGATCTGGGGAAACCTACCTTTCGCACGGGATATGTGGAAACGCGGGTTATTGATCCCAACAAAGGTATGGAGGTTACGGTGACCACGGCCCAGAAGGTTTATAAACCCGGCGACACCGTGACCGTTGACATCAATGCCCGGATGCCCAACGCCCCCAAAAGTGCTCCCGTCGAATTTGCCGTTGCCGTTCTGGATGAGGCTGTGTTTGACCTCATTGCCAGCGGGAAAAAGCATTTTGACATCCGCCAAGGGTTTTACACACTGGATGGACTGGATGTGAACAATTACAGTCTTTTAACCAACATTGTGGGCCGCCGCAGACTTGAGGCAAAGGGTGCCAATGTCGGTGGGGACGGCGGTGGCGGCATTGACATGCGATCCTTTTTTAAATTTGTGAGCTATTGGAACCCCAGTCTCATAGCCGATGATAAAGGCCATGCCAAGGCCACATTCACCGTACCGGACAACCTCACGGGCTGGCGTATATTTGCCATGGCTGTCACCCCGGATGACCTCATGGGGTTGGGGGAAGATCAATTCAAGGTGAACCGTCCCACAGAGGTGCGACCGGTGATGCCCAACCAGGTCACTGCCGGGGATTCCTTCCAGGCAGGGTTCAGCATCATGAACCGCACCCCGAAGGTTCGGGATCTTGTGGTGTCCATGTCTGTAAGCCGTGCTGGCAACGCGAAAGATGGTAGCAACGGCGGCAGTGAGAATATCAATGTTAATGATAATAATGACGGTTATGCCTTCAAAGACACAAAGACAGAAACCGTTCACCTGCCACCATATAAACGTAAAACGGTCTACCTTCCAGTGAAAACCGTTAAACCCGGCTCCCTGGAATTCAAGATAACAGCCCGGGATGATATGGATGGAGACGGCATACGCCACAGCCTTAAGGTCATTTCCAAACAAAACAACACCACCAGTGCCACCCACGGTATGGTCATGGACAACACCCCGGTCACCATCCCCATCCAGTATCCGGAAAACATGGAGCCCCACACCGGAAACACCCGGTTGGTTCTCTCCCCCACCCTGCTTGATAATGTGGACGGTGCCTTTACCTATATGCGGGACTATGCTTACACCTGCTGGGAACAAAAACTCACCCGGGCCGTCATGGCCAGCCATTATAAGGCCCTGGAAAATCGCCTGAAAACGCGGGTGACATGGGAGGATGCCGGGGAGGTACCAGACAATATGCTAAAAGCGGCCCCGTCCTTCCAGGCCCCCAACGGCGGCATGACCTATTTTAAACCCGAGGATAATCGTGTCAGTCCCTATCTCTCCGCTTACACGGCCCTGGCATTTAACTGGCTCAAAGAGCGAGGCTATCAGCCGCTCCAGTCAGTGGAAATCCACCTCCAGGAATATCTTTTAACCCTTTTAAGACAAAATATACTGCCTGATTTCTACTCCAAAGGCATGGCGGCCACGGTGCGGGCCGTTGCCCTGTCGGCCCTGGCCCGGGAGGGAAAACTCACCCTGGCGGACATCCAGCGATATGAACCCCATGTAAAACGCATGAGCCTGTTTGGCAAGGCCCAGTTTCTCATGGCGGCCACCCGGGTGGCAGGGGGAGAACCCATTGCCCACCGCACCTGGGAGATAATATTAACCCAATCTGTGCAAAGTGCCGGGAAACTCAGATTCAATGAAACCCTGGACAAGGTAAGTGAGATGCTTCTGGAATCATCGGCCCGGACCCAGGGGGCTATTTTATCGGCCATGATTGCGTATGCCAATAAATACAACCGGCAAGAAGAGATAAAAGGC
>JASFYZ010000059.1:0-4356 GCA_045046665.1 Desulfobacterium sp. | reverse complement strand
ATTCTTTTCATTTTTTTCTTTTATTTAATAGCATGGATGGCACGTAAAAGTAAAATGATTTAATTTTTCAAATAGTTACGCCTGAATGATGTGTGCGTAATTCCCTTGGCATACGGATTGCAATAGCTCCATAACTGATTAGACAATAATAAAATCGATGACCCTGTTAAAGATGGGCATAGTAAATTTTTACCACATCATCGATGGATTTAGACTTTGTTCATCTACAATGGGTTATCGCTGAAAATTGAATTCTGGACTTTTTACGAGACCATCAAAATTGAGTTTTAAAAAAGGGAGACTGCACATTGGCAACAGGCATAATTGAACAGAATTTGGAAAACATCAACAACGCATCCATGGATGTCATAGAAAAGTGTGGTGTGCGTATTCATCACCAAGGAATGCTTGACATCGCCCGGGACAACGGGGTCCGGGTATCCGACGGGAAAGTCTATTTTACACGGGATGAGCTCATGGCGTGGATCTCCTGTGCCCCTTCCGAGTTCACCGTATATGCACGCAATCCTGCCTATAACATGACCATTGGCGGAGATCGGGTGGAACATATTTCCTACAATTCCGGATTCCCCTACATTGCAGACCGTGAAGGCAATCGCAGGATGGCCCACTTCAGCGATTATCTCAATTTTTTAAAACTGGTGCATAACACCCCTGCCTTTAACATCAACGGGGGGGTGATGATCACCCCGGATGATCTTAAGAATGATGAATCCCTTTATCCTGTCATGCTCTATGCGGCCCTGCTCCATTCGGATAAATGTCTTTTTGGCGGCATGGGGGGCAAAGCAGAAAGTGAGATGACCATGGACATGCTCAAAACGGTTTTTGAGACGGATAAGGCGGGCCTCATCCAAAAACCCAGGATCGTCAATCTTATCAGCTCCCTTTCCCCCCTTCAGTTTGACGAAAAAATGCTGGATACCATGATGATGTTTGTGGACCATGGCCAGCCTGTGATCATCTCTCCGGCGGTGATGGCCGGTTCCACCGGTCCGGTTACCATGGCAGGGGCCATTACCATTTCCAATGTTGAGTCCCTGGTGGGGGTGGCCCTGACCCAGATTCTGCGAAAGGGCACCCCGGTGATCTACGGATCTGCCACCGCCAACAACGATATGCGTACAGGGGCCTTCACTATTGGCAGCCCGGAGTCGGCCCTGGCGGTGAAGTATTGCGCACGCCTGGCCAAAATGTACGGATTGCCCTGCCGGGGCGGTGGGTCTTTGAACGATGCAAAAACAGTTTCCGTCCAGGCGGGGTACGAGGGGATGATGATCCAGATGGTGGCCAACCAGGAGAAGATTAACTTTAATTTTCACAGTGCTGGCGGACTCGATAGTTATGGCTCCATGTCCTATGAAAAATTTGTGGTTGATCTCGATATTCTGGCACGCATTGAATACTACCTTGCTGATCTCAATACTGATGCCGATCATCTGGCCCTGGACACTATTTTAAATGTGGGACCGGGCGGGGAATTTCTCACCCAGACGCACACGGCCATGCATTGCCGAAAGTCACCCTTTATGTCGGACATCAGTCTCCAGGGAATCATTAAAGAGGGGGTAAATGCCAATGATGCATTATTTAAAAAAATGACCACAAAGGTGGCAAAAATGCTGGAAACCTATGAGCAGCCTGAACTTTCCCCGATGATCATGGAAAAACTGGATGCGTTGGTGGAGAGCTTTGGGGTGGATACTGCCCAGTTGAAACGTAAAATGGGATTTGATTCATAATAAAAATGGATCAGATTTTTAGGACCGCTTATTTCATCTGCGGTCCTTAGATTTAGCAATTTCAATTTTGTTGATTTGTTTGTCTTATGGCCCCGGGGACCAGGGGGCTAAAGGCATACAACTTGAGATTGTTCATAAACTAAATGGTTAAGAAGGAGGTCAGAATGGAAGAAACCAAAGGCGGAATTGATAAAACAATTACCATTGGATCGGTGATTGTCTGTTCCATTTTCATTGTAGCAACGCTGATTTCACCGGATATGGTAAAAGGGGCGTTTGATAAAATTTTTAAATTCTTTATCAGTAATTTCGGATGGGCCTATTTGCTTATTGTGTCGGGATTTGTGCTGTTTTGTTTTACCATGGCCTTGAGTAAATTTGGTAATGTTCGTTTGGGAAAGGATGATGAGGCCCCGGAATTCAGTCTGCCGGCATGGTTTTCCATGCTGTTTGCTGCTGGCATGGGCATTGGATTGGTTTTCTGGGGGGTGGCAGAACCCATGTTCCATTACGCCACACCCCCCTTTGCCGAGCCCAAATCCCCCCAGGCTGCGGCCGATGCCATGCGCATTGCCTTTTTCCACTGGGGACTTCATCCCTGGGCAGGCTATGCTGTGGTGGCCATGGTGCTGGCTTATTTTCAGTTTAGAAAGGATAAACCAGGGCTGTTGAGCTGGACTCTTGAGCCCCTCATTGGTGCAGAGCGGGTCAAGGGCTGGCTTGGTAAAACCATTGATGCCCTGGCCGTGGTGGTGACCCTTTTTGGGGTGGCCAACTCCCTGGGACTGGGTGCCTTGCAGGTTTGTACCGGTTTAAACAAGCTTTACGGCATTCCCAACAGCACCACCGTTGCGATTATAATTATTATTGTGGTCACCGTACTTTATATTTTTTCCGCGGTGACAGGTGTTGATAAAGGCATTAAAACCTTAAGCACCATCAACATGGTCATGGCCTTTGGTCTCATGGCGTTGATTCTCTTTTGCGGCCCCACCATTTTTATCCTGGAGACATTGATCGAGGGCCTGGGCGACTATTTCCAGAATATTATCAAATTCAGTTTTTTTCTGGATACCACCAATGTGGTGGAAGAGCATGTGGGTTATGACTGGATGGGAAGCTGGACCATTTTCTATTGGGCATGGTGGTTGGTGTGGGCTCCTTTCGTGGGTGCTTTTATTGCCAGGATATCCAGGGGCCGTACCATTCGAGAATTTGTGTTTGGATCCTTGCTTGCGCCCACGTTGTTGTGCGCCATCTGGTTCAGTATTCTTGGTGGGACGGCATTGTATCTGGAAATGACCATGCCAGAGAGTCCTGGCATTGCAGCCGCAGCCCTTGCCGATCCTACCTCTGCTGTTTTTCAGCTTTATGATTATCTTCCCATGAGTTCCCTTATTTCCCTGATCACCATGATCATTATCTGCATCTTTTTCATCACCTCTGCGGATTCTGCCACCTATGTCATTGGCGTTATGAGTTCTGGTGGAAATATTAATCCCAAAAATGGTCTTAAGGTGGGATGGGGAATCCTGTGCAGTACCATTGCTGCCATGCTGCTTTTAACGGGTGGATTAAAGGCGGTTCAGACGGTTTCCTTTATATTCTCGCTACCGTTTATGATATTGATGATTTTTATGATGTGGTCATTTCTAAAGTCCATAAGGGCTGAGTTCGATGAATAGAAAAGACAGTTTCTAATTTTCGTTGTGGCAGGCGATTACTGCCATGTGGTTTATAAAGAGAGATGGAGGTGAACATGCGTTTGGGATTTATTGGAACAGGAAACATTACAGAGGCCATTGTCACTGGTCTTTGCACTTCAGCCACCCCGCCCGGGGTCATATGGGTTTCTCCCCGAAATAAGAAAAAAGCGGATACGCTGGCATCAACCTACGGTGGTGTGGTGCATGTGGGGGAATCCAACCAGGCAGTGCTGGACAATTGCGATGTGGTATTTCTGGCGATTCTACCCCAGCAGAAAGAGGAAATATTGCCCCCCCTGGTGTTCCGGGAGGATCACATTGTGGTGCATCTGCTGGCAGGCACCACCATCCCTGAAATGGTGCCCCTGGTGAAACCGGCCTGGCGTATCGTCAGGGCCGTGCCTTTGCCCTGTACCGCCATCCATGTGGGACCCATTGCCGTATTTCCAGATCATGAAGTGGTGTCTCCCCTTTTTGATTCCCTGGGAACCGTTATCGCCCTGGATCAGGAGTCACAGTTGGAGACTCTTGCCATCATCACGGCCCTTCTTGCGCCCTATTACGCCATGGTGGAAACCGTGGTGAACTGGGGAGAAAAACAGGGCATTGATCGTAAGGATGTGGCCACCTATACCGCCTCCATGTTTGGTGCGCTGTCGCTGATTGCAGAATCCCAGGCGGATGGTGATCTTGCCAGCCTGAAAAAAGAGTGCATGACTCCTGGGGGGCTCAATGCACTGGCTATGAAACTCATTGACGCCCAGGGGGGCTTTGACAATATCATCCCGGCCCTTGAGGCGGTAAAAGATAAGGTGAGTTGACCCATAAGCCTTGGACTGGTGTCATAAAAAGAAAAGATTTTTTTAAATTTAAAAAAATCTTTTCTT
>JASFYZ010000058.1:0-10079 GCA_045046665.1 Desulfobacterium sp. | reverse complement strand
CATCCTTCATATGAGCCCAAAAGTACTTTACAGTCTTTTGGGAAAAAGCCCCTGTAAATGGGGAATGCTCTAAAAAAGTATAAAGTACTTTTGAAGGATGCCGAAATTTTATTGAGCTAAGCAAAAATTGTCAAGTGAATTATCTTATAATAGTCGATCCTTTCATTCTATGGGAATCAAAAGACAGACAAAGGAGGCCAAATATCTTGGCCAGTACCCCATTCTTCATCAATAAGACTTTCATCATAGACACAAAGCCTTTTTCCATGGAAAAATTGCCAGACCTTCCAAGCCCAGAAAAATTTCGAGAATATCGCAATACCCCTATTTATTAGCTATCCCTAACTTACTTCAAAAGAACATAAATAGTTTATTGCAATAAAATTATTTATCATGTATTGATATTTCTTGATATACTATCAAAGACAACAAAACAGTATCATGGAGGTCAATCAATTGTATTCAAACAAAAGCATGGGCTCAGTCATGTTCCTTTTTGCGGCCCTGATCGTTTTTGCCATCCCCCCCTGTTTTGCGGAAGGGCCGCCTTCCCAGGCAGAACCCATCCGAAAAACGGTGGCAACCACCATGGCGATTCAAAAAAACACCCAGAAAACCGAGGCGGGATGGACAGACGAACAAACAAAGCTGAAAGCCAGCCACAAGGCTTTCGAACAGGAGAGCAGCCAGCTGAAAACCCGGCTGACCCGCCTGGAGCGGCTGCTTCACATCGAACAGGAAAAACAGGCGGAAAACCTCAGAAAAAAGACGGAATCCGATCGAATCAGGAACGAACTTTCCTCCTATCTTGAATCGGTGCTTTTCTCCCTGGAAGAGCAGACAAAACACGATCTTCCCTTCCTGACCAAGGAGCGACAGGCACGGTTCGACGATCTCAAGGGGCTTTTGGTGGATCCGGCGGAATCCCCGGGGGAAAAATTCAGGCGGGTGTTTGAAGCCCTCCAGATTGAAGCGGAATACGGCAACACCATTGAAACGGTTCAGAGAAACATCGACCTTAACGGCAAGCAGATCCTGGTGGATCTGTTCAGGCTCGGCAGGGTCTCCCTCTTTTTCCTCTCCATGGACAGGCAGAAGGCAGGGTGTTTCGACCCCACCACCAACAGGTGGAAGACGCTTCCAAAATCCGCAAACAACGCCCTGGAGACGGCCATTGCAATGGCCCGGCTGGAACGCACCGTGGATCTTATCAAACTCCCCCTGGGAAGGATCGTGAAACCATGAAAAAATACTGTTTAACCCTTGCCCTCTGCCTTGTGTTTACCCTGCCCCTCCATGCCCGGGACATGAGGGAAGCATCTGTTTTCGCCCGACAGGAGCTGAACCAGGCCCAGGCAACACACCAGGCTCGGACCAAAGAGATTCGCCATACCAGAAAAGAGATGCTTGCCAAGATCTCCAGGTTGACAACTGCGAACAAGACTCTGGACACCAACATTAAATCCGTCACCAGCCAGATCAAAGAACTCCAGGCCGCCAATGCCGCCCTTGAAAAAAAGGCGACCGAAGACCGATCCTCCATGGATGAGCTGTCCGGGGCCGTGCGCATCGGTGCTGGCAACCTCAAGGCTTTGCTTTCGGCCTCCATGTTCACAGCCTGGGATCCGGGCCGCCTGAACCGGATCAAACCGGTGCTGGATACCAAAAGGTTCCCGGGCATCGACGACATGAAGATCCTCTCGGACCTGTTCCTGGAGGAGGGTCGGCTCACGGGCACTGTTGAGATAAAAAAAGGCACCTTTATCAACGACGCCGGAGAAGCCGAAACCGGAGAAATTCTGAGCCTGGGCGGATTCACCGCCGCGTACAGAAGCCAGGGGGAGACCGGGTTCCTCAACTACTCCCAGGAGAGCAACAAACTCTATGCCCTGTCGGCGCTTCCCTCCTGGAACGTTCAACGGAATCTGGACCGGTATATGAACGGTGAAGAGGAATCCGTCTATATTGATGTATCCAGGGGCGGAGCCCTTCGCCAGATCACCCACAAGCAATCCTTTGTCGATCAGGTAAAAAAGGGTGGCCTTCTGGTTTGGCCCATCCTGGGACTGGGCTTGCTGGCCCTCTTTATCGCCATTGAACGCACTTTGTTTCTCGCCAGGGTTCACGCCAATACGGACAAGGTCATGGGTACGGTCAACTCCCTTGCAGCAAACGGGCGCTGGAAGGATTGCGACAGCATAGTCGGAAATGAAAAAAAAATCCCCGTATACAACGTTCTGAGAATAGGCCTGAATGCCCGGTCTGAAAGCCGGGAAACCCTGGAGAGCATCCTTCAAGAGGCAATTTTAAAAGAACTGCCACGCCTGGAACGCTTCCTGCCCATGCTCAACATCATGGGGGCGGTGGCACCGCTTCTGGGACTGCTTGGCACCGTCACCGGTATGATCACAACTTTCCACGTTATCACCCTTTACGGCACCGGAGATCCCCGAATGATGTCCGGCGGCATATCAACCGCCCTTGTAACCACCATGCTCGGCCTCACCGTGGCCATCCCCATCATGCTCGTTTATACCTTTCTTTGCCGCCGGGTGGAGCATGTAATTGGAGATATGGAAGAAAAGGCCGTAGCCTTGACCAATATCATCTTCAGGGAGAAACACTAAGCATGGATTTCATCCACGACCTTTATCGCTACCTGAGCCAGGGGGGTCTGGTGATGATCCCCCTGATTCTCTGTTCCCTGACCATGTGGACACTTATTCTGGATCGGATGTTCTATTTCTACGCCATTGAACGCAGGGACATAGAACTTCACCGGGTCACGGCCGTACTCAAGGAGGAGCGTGTGCCCATGAACCGAAACGGCCTCAAGACCCATCTCCTGCACCATTTCCTTAAACACCGGACCGGCGATCCCTTTGTGGACAAGCGTATTCTGGATGAGTGCGCCATGTCCATGGCCCCGAAGCTCACCAATTTCCTGTCCGTAATTGCAATTCTGGCCGCAGTATCCCCTCTTTTTGGCCTGCTTGGCACTGTCACCGGTATGATCACCACCTTTGATGTAATCACCCTGTTTGGCACCGGCAACCCCAGAGCAATGGCTGGCGGCATATCAGAGGCCTTGGTCACCACCCAGAGCGGGCTCATGGTGTCTATTCCGGGGCTGTTCATGAGCGTTCTTCTCTTCCGGCGCTCGGCCCGGGCCCAGGCCCATCTCAAGGAAGCCATCATGATCCTTAAAAGGAGTTTACAATGATCAATGTCAGAGGTTCGGTGCGAATGAAATCCAAGGAGGCGGAGATCAACATATCCCCCCTCATTGATCTCGTGTTCCTGCTACTCATTTTTTTCATGGTAACAACCAGCTTTGTCAGGGAGACGGGCATTGATGTCCGGCGGCCCTCGGCCTCCACGGCGACCCTGAGCGAAAACGGCAACATCCTGGTGGCGGTATCGGATACGGGCTCCATCCATTTTGATGGCCGGAAAATAGATCTGAGGAGCCTTCGCTCCCATATCACCCGGGCACTTGCCCAAAATCCCGGAGGATCGGTGGTAATCGTGGCGGACAAGGTGAGTTACACCGGCATCGTCATTCGAGTAATGGACCAGTGCAGGTTGGCCGGTGCCAAGCGGATTAGCATCGCGGCGTCCAAAAAGGAGAGTTGATGGACACTCTGGTATTCAAATCCCACCTGGGCCGCAGCCTGGCCGGTGCCCTTATTATTAACTTGCTTCTCTTTTGCTCGCTTCCGAGTCTCGTCTCGGTCTCCCTTCAGGAGACCGATGTAGAAAGCCTTAATGTGGTCAACTTCACCCGGATAAAACCGGAACAGCCCCCGCCCCCGGAAAAACCCAAGCCCGAGGAGAAAAAACCGGAAGAGCCCCAAAAGGTGGTAAAGATGACCCAGACCAGGCCCACCCGGGTTGCCCCCAGAAGTTTTAAGATGAACCTGCCCCAGATGGATCTTGACATCGACCCCCGGCTGACGGGCGGGGTGCCTGTTGTGGCACCGCCCCCCCAGGTGCAGCCCCAGGAGGCAGCCGTTGATTTCAACGGCCTGTTTGACATGAAAGATCTTGACACCATGCCGTTGCCCTCGTTCAAGACCAATCCTCGTTATCCCTACCGGGCAAAACGTCTGGGGCTTGAAGGAGAAGTCCAGATCCGGTTCCGGGTTGACAAGGAGGGAACGGTGTCCGACGTCACCATCGTTAAATCCACCCCACCTGCAATATTTGATAAAAGCGTCATTGATGCGGTCTCCACATGGAAATACACCCCCGGAGAGTTGTCCGGCCGACAGGTGGCGACCATTGTCACAACGACCATACTCTTTAAACTGGAGGGCCAATAATGAACCCCTTTAAAAAAACAATCTTGCTCCTTGGAACAGCACTCTTACTATGCACAATCAACCTGGGAAACGCCCTTGCCCATTCGGGGGAAGCAGATCTCACCACCCGGGCAAGAACCGCCCTGGTGGAAGCCCAGAAGCAGATGGAACTTAAAAATCCAGCCCAGGCCCAAGCCGTGCTCCAGGAGTTCCTCCGGCACCATTCCAAGGAGGATCACCACTTTGTGGAATTCACCCTGGCAGGGCTTCTCTACACCGAGAACCGCCTCAAAAAAGCCTGTACCCACTACAAAAAAACCGTTGAACTCTGCCCGGACTACGGGCCAGGATGGCAAAATCTTGGCAAAATATGCTTTGACCTCAAACGGTTCCATGAAGCCGCAACCGCCATGGAAACAAGCTACAAGGTCTGCAAGAAAAAAAATCCCATCTTTCTTTTCCATGCCGCCGTGGCCCACATCTCGGCCAAGGCTCCGAAAAAGGCCCTGGAGCACATGCTGTTTCTTACCTCGGGCAGGGCTGGCACACCAAAAACAAACTGGGTCAAGGTCCTCACCAGCTTGGCCATTGAGCTCAAGCGCCCTAAAAAGGCCCTTGCAACGGTGGAGCGCCTCCTGAAAGACCCGATCCCCGATCCCATGCTCTGGCGCCTGGCCACCAACCTCTATCTGTCTATGAATAATTACTCGAAATCGGCAGAGACCCTGGCCGTATATGGCATGGTGCATCCCCTGTCCACCCAGGAAGAGACCCTGCTGGCAGATCTCTACAACCGTATCGGCATCCCTGCCAAGGCTGCAGATCATTACCAGCAGGTGCTCAAAAGAAAGCCGAGCCAACGAATCTACGAACGTATGGTGTCCGCCCGGCTCGAAGCCTGCGACAAGGACAAAGCCCTGGCCGCTGCTGACAAGGGGGTTGCCGCCTATCCCGGTTCAAAGGTGTTGTGGAAGCTCAAGGGATGGATCTACTATGAATACGACCAATTTGATCCGGCGGTAAAGGCCTTTTCCAGGGCAATGGAACTGGACAAAAACGACAAAAAAGCCTGTTTCATGAAGGGGCTGTGCGCCTCCAGAGCAGGGGCATTTGAAACGGCCAGACAGGCCCTCGAACGGGCCAGCACATTTCCAGAATACAAGAACCAGGCCCTGTCATTGATCCGGGAGATGGAACAAAGGCAGATGGAACAAAGGGCGAAAAAATCATGAGCTGCACCCTACACTTCACATGCGACTATCTGCAATCAACAGACCCGAACAAGGACCGTTACGGCAGATATGTCTATGAGGTAAAGGGGAAAAACGTCCCCAAGGAGATGTTTAATATCATTCCTGTGAAACCCGGACTCATTCTCTCCTACTGTGACCATGGCAACCTGCCCTACCCCTCCATTGATTTTGAGATCGGGAACGCCCCGGTGGATTTCACCTTTTGCCTGGCAGGTGCCTCCACCCACAGGTACCAATGGTTTAAAGGCCAGAAAAACATATTTGAGTTCACCCCCCGGCCCGGCATGAACGTGATTTCCTCCCTGTCCCACATCTACGGAGACATGGATTTTTCTTCAAAAGAAAAGATCGTCTGTGTGGGCCTCAAGATTGATCCCCTGCTGCTTTTCTCCTATCTTGAGCAGCAGATGAACACCGTGCCAGAGGAGCTTGCCATCCACCTTGACAAGGGAGACCGCCACCACTGTCTCTTCACCCGGGAGATGACGCCCCAGATGCGGGCAACGGCATGGCAGATCATCAATCCCCCCTATACGGGAAAGACACGGGAACTTTTTCTCGAAAGCCGGGCACTGGAGCTTCTGGCCCAGCAGGTCACGGCCCTCACCCAGGGCGGCCCGGCCCAACCGCCCACCCCCCCTACCCCGGCCGACCTGAAACGCATCCATGCCGCAAAAAAAATCCTGCTAAAAGATATCCAGGCCCCCCCCACAATTGCAAAACTGGCAAGGCTTTCCGGCATCAACGAGTTCAAACTAAAACGGGGATTCAAACAGACCTTTAGCACCACCATTTTTGGCTGCCTCCAGCAGCACCGGATGAAAACTGCCCACGACCTGCTCCGAGACACCTCTAAAAACACCAGCGAGGTGGCCTCGGAGGTGGGATACGCCAACGTCAGCCATTTTATCAATGCCTATCGAAGGCAATTTGGCATCACCCCGGGCTCCTTTAAAAAGAGCATCCGCCGTGCCGGCTGACAGTTCGGGTTGGATCATAAGATGACAAAACAGGGTTTGATGAGATGAAAAAGATGGTCATGACCTGGCCGCCTGAAAAAGCCGCTCCTCTCTGCGGCATTGATGCTGCGACCATCCGCACCGTGACCCGGAAAATGGCCTCGATAAAACCGGCCATGCTCGTATACACCCTGGGGATTACTGAGCATACCTGCGGAGTGAACCATGTCATTTCCTGCGCCAACCTTCAGATGCTTCTGGGTAACGTGGGGAGTGCCATGGGCGGAGTCAATCCTTTGCGGGGCCAGAACAATGTGCAGGGAGCGTGCGACATGGGCGCTTTGCCGGGGAATGGCTGGTGAGGGTACCAGTGCCTATCCGCGGCTTCCGGTTTTTATGGTATCATTCAATTTCGTTAGCCACATACGTGAACGGCGTCTCATCGTGGCTGACCTGCCACAGGCTTTCAATGGGGCTGCTGGCGGACTTGATGGATGAGTATCTGGATGCCAGGGAGAACATATCTGAGTCACTGGTATCCCCGTTGATATAGTCCACAAGGCTGGTGGACTTGGATTGAAGGGATGTGGCATAGTCCATGATTTCGTTATTTACACTCAGTCCGGAAAAGGCCTGGACAAAGGTGTCGTCACTGTTCAATGCCTCCTCAAGTTCATCACTGCTGGCAAAGCTTTCTGCAATCTCAATCTTGCCATCATCGTCCAGGCTCAGACTGATCTGCTGGTTTTCATTAATGCCCAGCGCTTCCATGGCCGTGGCAAGCATACTGCCCACGGCCTCCTCCTGTTGGGCCGCAGCCCCCTGGATGTCGGAGAGGGTCAGGGTTCCGGTGGGATTCAGCCCCAGGTACTCCCGGGTTTGGGCCGTCTTAACTGCTGGTGACAGGCTGACCGTGTCTCCGGTGGCAACCGAGCCTTCAGCACTAACTCTTGTGTCGGAATCGGAACTTGAGGTGCTGCCGGTCTGTTCGGTAAGACCGGTATTGTAATATGAGCTGAGGCCGGAGTTGAGTGAATTGGTGATGGACGTCATGTTTTCCTCCTTATTTATATTTGAACCATTTTTCTTAATTTGAAAGCAAAAATCATGCCGGATAGAGAAAGATGGCAAAATTATCTGCCGGATGGGACTGGGAGCGGCTTGAGGTTTGCCGGGGCAGTGCAAAATCTGTCCCAAAGCCGGTTAAGAGGAAAAATATACCTACCATGGGGCATGGGCTTCCACATGCTTTGGCCGTATCCTATTCAAATTTCGGGGGTAAAAACTTATGACTTTAAGAAAAATTATTATAACATACTATTTTTATTAGTGCTCAAAATTTTATTTTTGGGATTGAACGGCGTTTACCCCCACCAGCCCTGACCAATAAAATTCAAGATGTGCCGGATCTCACCCGCGAACCAAAAAATCAAAATGTATTTTCACGCCGAACACGCCATACTAAAAAAATCTATTGATGAACGTAATATTTGGAATATGAAATTTTATAAGGTACTCAGAAATAAATGATTTCCCAGATTGAGTTGATCAAGCAAGCTGCAAAAAAAACCAGACATGATCAATCCATGGGAAACCACAAAGAAAGAACACTCTCAAGGGAAGGGTATGGACCCCATTTCGGGAGATCCACCATTCAGATCCCTGCAATGCAGGATTCTGAAAAACAGACAGAAAGGAGATTGAGATACCGGGTGTAAACGTTCGATTACTACCCCATCTTTAATTTATGTCACTTTCTGCAGATACAAATGTTGCTGAAATTTTATAAACAACGAACTGATATTAGCGACATCTCCCAATATTTCTTTGGCATCTTCCAACGATTGATATTGATTTATCAACAGGATTGGCAATTTATCCTGGTCAAGTTCTTCAACTCCTGCTTCTATATATTTACTCAATACGAATTCTATAAATTCTTTTGCCGAAATCGGTTTACCGTCGGCACTCCAAAAAGAGGTAGAGATCATGTGTTGTATTTCACGGTCTTTTCCATCTCTTAGCTTTATTCTAACTTTCTTTATGCAGACACAAGGTCTTTGTCTGCATTTCTCACAGGGTTGTGGTGGCTCTTTTTCGCAAACACAAGGGAGTTGACCACAAACATTGCAAGGTTCAGGTGGCCTTTTTCCACAAACACAGGGTGTTTCTCCGCAATCAGAACAAGCAGTTTCTTCAACCGGACCTCCATCCCATTCAGGATCTGAAAACCGTTGGTAAGCATCTACAAAATCATAAATAGTGAAAAATTATTTTCCATCAAATAATCGTGTGCCCCTTCCCACTATTTGTTTAAACTCGATTATCTGATTTACCGGCCGCATTAAAACAATGTTGCGAATATTCCTGGCATCAACACCGGTTGATAGTTTCTGGGAAGTGGTTAACACCGTTGGAATTGTTTTTTCAAATTCAATATCTATTTCTATTATCCGGACAATTCCAATAGTTCCATCTTTTGTGATTAAAAGGTCTCCTTTTTCTGGTTTAGTTTTTTTGCAAAATTCTTCATGATCATCTATAGAAATATAACTAACATTATCAAAAGAAATTCCACTATCACAAGTCAAATTTTTAATTTTAATAAATGGAATCCCTGGCATCCTTCATATGACCTCAAAAACACTTTACAGTCTTTTGAGAAAAGTCCCTACAAATGGAAATGATCAAAAAAAGTGTAAAGTACTTTTGAAGGATGCCGAATCCCTTCATCTAAATAATTAGGTTTTTTATGAACTCCATCTGTAATTTTAGTGCAAATTTCTTTCAGTTTAAATTCTTCCCAACCCTCACCTTTGGACATTAACGGCTATTCAGGCCATTTATCCTATATATGCTCTCGACTCCTGCATTTCTTGATACATATACAAAGGGGGAGTTCAAGCCGGAAGAAATCATGGAATTTGGGAAAACCCATAAAATAGCTATCAATAAAATGATGGTGTAAGATATATATTTCAAGCATTGTTACGTTTTGATCAGAGGACCTTATATCGCTTATTTCTTTGTGCGGTCAGGATGAATGATTACCACTTTTGTCGGAGTTTCAAGAACACTGATAATGTGATGAGTTCCTGCCGGAATCTCCTTCATGGTTACACCTGAAAGGATTTCTTCTGCATCCCCAAGTTGAAGCTTGATCTGTCCGGTTAAAAGCACGAGGATTTCATCAAATTCATGGGCTTCATCCGGAGAGACAGATCCCTTTTCAGCAAAGACGGTTTCTACTTCAAATTCGTTTGCAGCGCCGATGAACAATCGCGAAATATCCGGAATGATTGGTTTTGTTTCCATTTTATCTCCTTATCATATGGTTGTTGGGGCTTATAATAGCTGATATAAGTCCTGCGACGGCAAAAACAGCTATCGCAAATGAAAGCATGAGAAAAATATTTCCAATGCCAGCTCCTGTTGTTAACAATGCGACTTTTCCTGTGATCATCGGACTTGCAAACTGGCCTGCAAAAAGAAAACTGCTTACAACGGAAGTTCCGGCTGTACCTGAGATTTTTTTATTTTTTCCGGTAACCCCGTTCATTATC
>JASFYZ010000057.1:0-7234 GCA_045046665.1 Desulfobacterium sp. | reverse complement strand
CCGGTATTTAAACAATTAATGAAACAGATTGTGAACCCGAGAAACAGTCGTTATGCCATCTCTGCCCAATTTAATCATCCGGTCATCGGCATTGGTGCGCCGGTGCATTATTTTCTACCCCAGGCCGGAAAACGGCTCAATGCCCAGGTGATTATTCCCGAAGATGCGGATGTGGCCAATGCTGTGGGGGCCATCACCAGCCATATCATGATCAAGCGAAAACTTTCCATAAAGACGAATAGTTTTGGACGCTTTGTAGTGGAGGGCGTGGCCGGAAATCAACAGTTCATCAGCATTGGTCAGGCTGAAGCCTGGGCCGTTGAATATCTTAAAAATCATGTCCAGGAGCTGGGACGAACTGCCGGTACCAGCCGTAAAACCGTTGACATGGACATTGAGGATCGGGTGGTAAATACCGGGGGCGGTATTCCGCTTTTTCTGGGTCGTAGCATTGTGGCGACCCTTTCGGGTAGTCCGGATATGGCGTTGCGGGCAGTTAATGAATAAGCACGTTTGTGTTTTAACTCTAATAAATCCTGCTGCCGGGGGCTCTGCGGTCGGTACTCCGGTGCTGCATTTTCATATAAATCCACATGGCAGCAGACCTCTGTCACACCGAAGATAGAAAATGGAACCATGCCGCCCCCGCCGGGGGCTCTGTTGTCGGTACTTTAATGCTGTATTTTCATATAAACATACATGGCAGTAACCACCTGTCACAACAAATAATGCAATAAAAAAAATTGGGAAGGATAAAATGAAGTTGAATTTTCGTGTAAAACAAAAACAAGATATCTTCTTGAATTTTTTTTATTGGAGTGTCTGTTTTTTTTGCATGTTTTCCCTGGCAAGTGCCGGGGAGACCCATTTCTCCTCCCATAAAGCTGTATTTGGCGAAGCAGAATTTGTGGGGAATATTTCCAATGAAAAAATTGACGAAGCCTCGGGAATGGCAGCATCACACCGACAGAATGATCTGTTATGGCTGAACAATGACAGTGGGGATGATGCTGTTATTTATGCTGTGTTAAATAATGGAAAGGGGATGGGGCAAGTGAAGGTGGCCGGTGCAAAAAATATTGACTGGGAAGATATGGCCTCCTTTAAATGGAAGAATACACCCTATCTATTAATTGCCGATACCGGTGATAACAGGGGACAAAGAAAAAATTGTACCCTCTATATTATTGAAGAACCGGTGGTAACGGCCAATGGTATTTTCCCAAAAATGGTCCATCTCCAGTGGCAGATTAATTTTCAGTATGAAGACGGTCCCCGGGATTGTGAGGCGGTTACTGTGGATGTGGCAGCGAAACAATGCCTGCTTTTGAGCAAACGGGATGATTTTCCACAACTGTATACACTGCCGCTTCTCCCCCCACCGGGGCAGCGCATTGTGACGGCAAAAAAAATAGCCCGGATTTCCACCATTCCCCGGCCCGATATAGAAGATCTCATCCAGCCCTATGGCCGGAATCGATCCCAGCCCACAGCAATGGATATAACACCGGATGGACAGCGACTGGTGATCTTGACCTATAAACATGCCTATTTATATTCAAAGAAAAATCACCAGACGTGGGCTTCTTGTTTCGCTGGTGATCCTGGGATAATCCACCTTCCCCTGGTGGGCCTGGGCTCCCTGATCCAGCGGGAGGGCATGTGTTTGAGTCTGGATGGACAATGGCTCTATCTTACCTCTGAAAAACTTCCAGCCCCTTTGTATCGCCTGGAAATGATGTTAAATTAGTGTCGGCTCCTTTACTTGAGTAAAAACTTTTTCATCTTTGATATTAAATTATTTTTGATGGAAATGGTAAGATAAAGATCTCCCTTTTCTCCAGAGACAGGATCTTCTTTACCCAGGCCCTTTAACCTTATTTTGCGGCCCTCCTGGATATTTCCAGGAATTTTAACAATGAGCTTTTTATCCTGTTTCTTATGATAATAGGCATAGGGTCCCCCTTTTTTTACGTGGGCCTCAGACAGGGTAATGGTGTCGTAACTGTTGAGACTTCTGTCCATATCAGGGGCCTTCAACGTCTGGGAGAGCACGTTGTTCAAAAGGGTTTTGCCAAATCCCTGGAGGATATTTTTACTGGAACCGCGTGATCGATTTCCACGGTGGTGGCCAAAGGTGCCAAACATGAAAAAGCCTCCACCGTGGGTTTTACCTGATTTAAATAATTCGTTAAATCCCCGAATGCCAAAGTTATCCGCAATCTCCTGGAATATTTTTTCAATATCAGAATCCTGCAGGATATCGTTATAGTTGTTTTTTTGACGAAACTGTCCAGTGGCACCATCACCGAATTGTTCCCGAAGCTGATCATAATGCTGCCTTTTTTCGGGATTGGAGAGCACTGCATAGGCTTCATTTAACTGGGTCATTTTTTCTGCGGCATTTTCATCATCCGGGTTTCTATCTGGATGGAACCGGATGGCCAGTTTTTTATAAGCCTGCTTTATCTCCGTTGGATCTGCCTGCCTGGTAATATTCAATTCGTTGTAATAATCAATTGTTGTCATAGTCTTTTTGTTCTTTTCTCTGGGGGACTCAACGCATTCCATTAATGCGGCAGGTATGGATATTATTACCTGTTGGCGAACAGGTTGTAATAGATATCTGCCACGTAAACCACCCCAATAGGGAAGTTATTTTCCAGCACCGGCAAGCGGTGATAATTATTTTTAATCATGCGGTCCAATATAACAATAATATCATCGTCCGGAGATGCCCCGGTGACGTTGTCACTCATGATTTGGCCCACTTTTTTCACCTTAAGATCATCAATCAGTTTTGTTATCTGGGGATCATTCCACACCATTTCATCACCATTGATGCCATAATAATTAAGAAAGGATGGCCTAAGATGGTAAAGGATATCAAACATGGTGATAACCCCGGCCAGGTGGTTATATTCATCAATGACCATGAGGCTGGTGCTTTTATGTCCGGTTTCCCTGACCTGGCCATTGGTAATTTTTTCAATGGCCTGAGCAATGGAGGCCTCTTTGTGGATCATATCAAACGATTTTACCATGATTTCCCTGGCCCTCAGTGTCATAATGAACTCCTTTTCTTGAATGGTTGGAGGTGAAAAAGCAATGAATAAAAAAATCGCCATGAATAAAATTCACGATTTTTTTTTATTTATATATTGCTTAGACTTCACGTGCTGACTGGGGCATGGTAAATAAAAAATATATTAAAATCAAGAAAGATTCAGTAATTTTTTATCTCTTTTCAGTATTTGATATGACATCAGGCGATTTCGCCGGAATATTCAAAGAGAGCCGTGGGCCATCTTCCCATTGCTGTTTTATCGTGGCCACCTGTTTCAGGAATATTTCTTTATGGGGATTTGCCAATGATTTGCCGGTGGGCAGGTTCATTTTGCTGTAATCCACATACTTTCCGTTCTTTTTAAATCTTAAATCCAGGTGGGGACCCGTGGCATAGCCGGTGCTGCCCACATATCCGATTATCTGGCTTTTTTTCACCGTTTGATTTTTTTTAATGCGGGCATTAAATTTTGACAGATGCATATATTCACTGGTGCCCACACCGGCATGCTTAATTTTAATGTAGTTTCCGGCACCCTTGCCGTACCCCATGAAAATGATGGTGCCGTCGCCCACACTTCTAACAGGCGTCCCCGTGGGAGCGGCATAATCAATACCGGGATGGGCCATGTATTTTTTTTTGATGGGATGAAGGCGCCTTTTGGTGAATTTTGAACTAATTCGACTGTACTTCAGGGGACATTTTAAAAAAGATTTTTCCAGGCTGTTTCCCTGTTCATCATAATAATTGACCCGCCCATTGGCTTCGTATCCAAAGGCCTGAAAGGTGTTATTAGAACAGGTGAGTTGCGCTGCTTTAATTTTCCCTATGCCAACACATTTATTTTGAACAAATTGCTCTTCAAAGGTGATCATAAATTCATCGCCCTTGTGCAGATGACGAAAATCCATGGTACCAGCGAAAATATCCCCCAAGGCGTAGATCAAATTCTGGCTCATTCCAGACTCCCTTGCTGCGTTCCACAGATTACTTGTAATGGTTCCAGAAAGGGTTCTGGTTTTTATGTGAACTTCTTTTTTCCCTGTATAAACCTGAATGGGCTTATCAAAGGCAAAGACCACGTAGCTTGTGGATGTTTGATCATATATAAAATATTTTATCTGATTATCATCTCTTGGGGAGGAAATCAGACTATAGGTGTTACCTGCTTTAATTCGTCGAACATCAAAAACAGGCTTTGATGTTTTGGCAGCCTGGAAGATGGCGGCGTTGGAAATGCCATGGGGATTGAGCAGATGGGCCAGGGTCTGCCCTGATTTTACCACGCCGGTTTTAAGCCTGTAACCATCCATGGCAATGCCGCAATATCGTTTTTCCGGGGAATTCTGCAGGGGGGAGGGGAGACTTGTGGCGTGTTGTGGGGCTTTATCTGGGGTGTTTTTTGATTGAAGTGCCATCCGGCTTTCAACAAGCGGTTCTGTCTGCTGGGGAAGCATACCGGTCAAAGAAACAAAAATCAGTGCTGATATGAATAAGAAAAAAAAACGGTGTGATAATCGCAAGGAAACCCCTTTTATATGAAAAATTTGGTCAATTTATTGATAAATATTCGGCCAGCACCCCATCTTCACCTATTTTGGACTGCTCACATAGCATTAGTATGCTACGCAGTCCCAAATACGCGAATATGGGGCACTGGCCAAACATTTACATTACCAAGCCGAATATTTACGTTTATTGTAAAAATGAATTGATCTACAATTAATTATTGCAAATCACCACAAAGTTAAGGAACATACAATCAAACGACGTTTGCTTCAATGATTATCTTCCATCTTTGCCTTAAATTTTTGCTTTATCAATCAAACTATTCGGGCTTGGTCACAACTTTGGCCACTTTGAACCGATCTATTTTGAGAAGAAAAAAAGAGGCCCTCAAAACGTGGTTTTGACGCTCCATGCCAGACCGACGATTCACTACCGACACAGCCACTGGTGGCATTTTTCCACAATCTGGCGGTGAACCTCGGTGGGTTCCCGGGGGTCGGATGCGGGCAGGTTGAATCCATGGTCACCCCCCTGGATGATCTCCAGTTCCACGGGTGCGGGCAGACGGTCAATAACACCGGACAGGAGATCAAGATCGCAGAAGGGGTCCCGGGTACCTTCAAAAAAGAGCATGGGAACAGTGATGGCTGGAAGATGTGCATCCCGGAGATTTTCCTTCCGCCCCGGTGCATGGAGGGGATATCCCAGGAAAATGATGTGGTGGGGGATGATCTCCCCGCTGGCTGCGGCCAGAGAGGCGATGCGCGCACCAAGGGATTTTCCCGCCGCCACCACGGTGTCCACCCCATGACCGCTGTGGTGGAGCAGATAATCCAAGGCCGCCTTCCAACAGGCAATAAGTCGGTGGTCCGGATCAGCGGATTTGCGGCCCTTCTCCTTGTAGAAAAAATTAAACCGAAGCGTGATGTATCCCAAATCGGCCAGGCCCTGGGCCACCCCCTGGAGGGAGGGATGATTCATGTCGTTGGACATGCCGTGGGCAAAGACGATGCCGGTGGAACTGTTTTCGTTAAGGTGGTCCGGTCCGGCCAAAATACCGGACACAGCCCCCTGACCGGGAATGTTGATGGTAACGGCTTTGTGTTTCATGTATTTTTTTCCTGTTGTTTTTTAATTATTATGCTATGCCACTGCCAGAAATTTGTCAAAAGAAATGAGGCCTCACCCTGGCCTGGAAGATATGGTAGCATTGAACAGACAGATCAGGAGGAAAACGTATTCGCCATGACTTTTTTTGAAATTATTCTTATTGCCGTGGGGCTTGCCATGGATGCATCGGCGGTTTCCCTTGCAGCGGCGGCGGCCGGGTTCGCGAAAGATGGACGGTCGGTTTTCAGGCTGTCGTTTCATTTTGGTCTATTTCAGTTTTTGATGCCTGTCATTGGCTGGCTCATGGGTATCGGTTTTGTGTCGCAGTTCAAGGCGGTGGACCATTGGATTGCAATGGCTTTGCTTGGTATTGTGGGCGGTAGAATGATTCAGGAGGGGCTGGATCATACCACGGATGCCCCCGTCAATGATCCCTCCCGGGGGATGACCATGGTCATGCTCAGCGTGGCCACCAGCATTGATGCCCTGGCCGTGGGGTTGAGCCTTTCCATGCTTGATATCAACATCTGGTATCCCAGCATTATGATTGGTATTATAACATCGGCAATGTCATTTCTATTCATCAAGATCGGCATCCGTCTGGGGACGCTGTTCGGGAAACACATGACGGTTGCTGGCGGGATGATCCTGTTTGTCATCGGCTTGCGTATCCTGGGTACTCATCTGGAAATATTTTGAGGTATCCGCATGTTGAACCTCCAGTTTATAACCAGTATTTTTCCCTAAAATTGGCTGAAAAAACTGAGTCCTCGCATTTAATATAAAAGGAATTTTTATGCTGTTGGAAAGTTATCAACTTGAAATTGTCAATTCTATATGTATGCCCGGGGCAATGGGTATTCATTGTTTTGCCCATCTGGACCAGGATGTTGTCGAGGCCATTCCTTATGTAAACGCCGTGCTGGGAGGATCTACCTTTATAAAAGACCCTCCGGCGGTGACCTTCAAATCACAGGGCAAACTGATCACCATTTATCAAAAAAAGATCGCCATCAATGCCTTAAAGGATGAAACCGAAGCCCGTAAAATAGTTGAATGGCTCAAACGGGAAATCAACGATGCCTGGGAAAACAGATACAGCATCACCCCCAGCTTTGAAGCCATGCCCCAGCCAAAACTGATGGAAATATTAAAACTGCTGCCGAAAACCAACTGTAGAGAATGCAAAGAGCCTACCTGTCTGGTGTTTGCCACCCGTGTTGTCGAAGGGGCTAAAGGGCCGGAAAATTGTCCCCCCCTGACAAACAACAACAGGGAAAAGCTTGAGGTGTATCTGGCCGGGTTTAATTTAAATTTTTAAGCAGGGCCTTGGGATGGGACGCACTCCCATTTTCCCGATCGGAGCTTTAAGCTTTTGATTTATAAAGATATAATTTTTGAGTCAATTTAATACCAATTTAATGAAATCAATGAGTTATATGATAGTACCGTAAGTCCTCAATAAGTTCGGGCATTCATGGATTCATTTTGAATAGCACCCGACGTTTAAAGGGCTAAACAGATTTTTAACCCGGGTTATTGAGATCT
>JASFYZ010000056.1:0-3824 GCA_045046665.1 Desulfobacterium sp. | reverse complement strand
CCGACGGGCAATGGGCCCGGCCCGGAACCGTAGACGGCCCAATTGGCCGGTTCCTATTGCCCCTCGGGGGGGCTCTGCTGAGGTTGCCCGGAAGTTTTACTTTCTAATAAGAAAAGCCAGCAGCAAAGTACCGACAACAGAGCCCCCGTTGGGGGCGGCATGGTTCCATTTTCAAACTTCGTTGTGGCAGGCCGATCTTCCGTACAGGTTTATATTGGCAAATGGGGCTTTAATCAGAATTAAAGTCCAAAAGTTGTGTTTTTCAGGAGAACCGCATGGCCAACATATTTTTAAAAAATCTCAGGAAAATAATACTGTGCTTTATGGCAGCGGGTCTGCTCATGGCTGGATGTTCAGAACCATCGGCCAAACAGATTAAAGGCCTAGGTCAGACACTCCGGGTGGGCACCCCCATGAAATTAAAACAGCTCAATCCCCTGGCAGACTATACATATAATATCCTGGCCATGCTGTTAACCCATGACACACTGATCCGTCTGGACGAAAGTCTCCAGCCCATTCCCCAGCTGGCCAGGGCCTGGTCTGCCAACAAGGATGCCACGGTCTGGACATTTGATCTGGTCCCCAATGCCCTGTGGCACGATGGAGAAAAGGTGACTTCACAGGATGTGAAGTTCACCTTTGATTATCTGGGAAAACAAGACCCGGCCCACGCCTGGATACCCTCTTTGATCAAAGAGATCAAAGCAACGCCGGGCCGGGTGATTTTTACACTTAATCGCCCCTATAGCCGTTTTCTCATCAATGCAGGGTTCATTGTACGCATACTGCCTAAACATATCTGGGAAAATATCATGAACCCCCGGGCCGGAGAAACAAAAGAGATGACCGTGGGCTGTGGTCCCTATCTATTTTCCCAATATGACCGCACAGCCGGCAGAATGACTTTCCAGCGCAACCCCTCATATCATGGGGGTGCCATGGGGGTTAAAACCATTGAATTTTATTTGAATCGCAATCTTGACATCATCACGCTTTCCCTGAAAAAAAGTACCATTGATCTCTACTATAAATACGCCTCGGGCTTTCCCTTCCCCTATTTAAGAGGATTGACAGGGGCAAAGAACCTCCAGTTCATCACCGCACCATCCATGGGTATATCTGCGGTTCTGGGGTTTAACATGGCAAAGAAAAACATGGCTGACAAAAAGTTCCGACGGGCACTGTCCCTTGCCATAAACTACAGGGGAATCAATGAAAGCCTTTTCATGGGAAAGGGTACCCTTCCCGATACCGGTTTTGTGCCCGGGGCCTTTCCCCTCCAAAGTAAACAGCCCCTTCTGGAGCAGGATACTGTCCGGTGCTGCAAAATCCTGGATGATATGAATATCACAGATAGCGACGGCGATGGCATTCGGGAGGGGGTTGATGGACGTCCACTGAACCTGATGCTTCTGGCCCGGTGCGATCTTGAAGGGCACGATGTGGTGACCCGACGTCTGGTGAATGATTTTAAAGCCGTGGGAATTGGAATCACGCTGAAAACCGCTGATCTGTCCACCTGGATCGCCATTGTCAGAAAAAAAGAGGCGGATCTGATCCTTTTTCGCACCACTCCCTGGGGCATGATGATGGGGGCCGGGCATGGCAGCGGTTATTTTGATTCCAGAAGAGAGGGCGGCGGGGTGATTGCCAATGTAAGGGACACCGCTTTTCACCATCTTTGCGATGAAATCCTCTCCACCACAGATCTGGACAGCCTTAAGGAACTTTATGGAAAGATGGATGACTACTATGCCCGGACGCTTCCGGCCATTGCACTGGGGTGGCACCCGGTGATCTATCCTTGTCAAAGCAGCTATCCTGTCCCCCCTGTGAATCAGATTGAAGGGGGAATTTTAAACCGAGCCAGTTTAAAGAAATGGGGGGATGCTGCGATTACCCCCCTGGGAGCCCCTGTGCAATGAAGCATATGACGGCTGCCTTTTGTCAATATAGTCTGGCGCTTCTGGTTGTTCTGGCCCTTAACTTTCTTTTAATCCACATGATGCCGGGTGATCCCCTGGTGCATATTCTGGGAGAAGAAGGATACTACCAGATGACCCGCCAGCCCCCGGCGTACATTGAAAAAATTAGAGAAACATATCAATTAAACGACTCTTTAGTGAAACAGTTCCTGACCCATATCTTACGGTCACTCCAGGGAGACCTGGGGTGGTCCCATCACCATGGCATGGCAGTGAGCAAGATTATTTATCCCCGCATGGGATGGACCCTTTTACTGCTCATCCCTTCTGTTATCATCTCCACCATTGCAGGGGGAACATTGGGGGCACTGGCAGGCGGGTCTCCCCGGGGATGGATGGATCGGATTCTGACGCCCTTTTTTTTGTTGGTCTATTCCATCCCGGGATATTGTCTGGGACTTTTTCTGCTGATCCTGGCCTTTCATGTGGACGCGCTTCCCATGGGGGGAATGCCCTCGGGAAAAATAGATATGGCTTTGTACATGATGATGCCCATGGGAGTTCTTATTTTGCACAGCACTGCCTATAAGTACATGATCATGAAAAACGCCGTGATCCAGGAGATCCATGAAGCATATGTCATGACTGCCCGTTCCAAAGGCCTTAATGACAGGGGCATTTTATTTACTCATGTGGTGAAAAACGCCCTGCCCCCCTTTATCACCGTGGTGGCCATGCATTTTGGGTTCATGATGGGTGGCAGCCTGGTGGTGGAGATGGTTTTTTCCTGGCAGGGCATGGGAACTTTAATTTACGATGCGGTAATCTCCCGGGATTACCCCTTGATTTCAGGAAGTTTCATGATCATCTGTGCATCGGTAATCCTTGCCAATGCCCTGGCAGACGTGATCCATGGCTGCCTGGACCCCCGCATCCGTTCTGGAAACCGATTTAATGAATAAGCATTCCCGAAACTGGAGAGAAGGGGCGCTTATTTTAATGGCGACGGCCCTGCCCGGGGTATCCATCATCCTTTTTAAAAACCTGGATATAGCCAATGCACTGTTCTCTCCCTGGTTACCCCCGGGAGATGGCCATTTACTTGGCACCAACGATGTGGGACAGGATATTTTTTTTCAACTGATCTCTGCCGGTGGCAGATCCCTCATGGTGGGCATGGCCGCAGCCCTCACAGCCACCCTGGTTGGCACCCTCACCGGATGTGTGGCGGGCTATTACCGTGGTATTGCCGACCGGGTCATCATGGGGCTTGCAGATATATTTCTGCTCATTCCCGACATTCCCTTGGTGATTGTACTGGTTTCGTTTTTTGAGCCCGGGCTCTTCAACGTTATTATTGTCATTGCCATGACCTCATGGCCGGGTACGGCCCGGGTGGTGCGATCCAGGGTACTAAAAATAAAGGAATATCCTTTTGTCTTAAATGCCAGAAGTCTGGGGGCCGGAGATGGACACATCATTTTAAAACATATCCTGCCACACACCGGGGAGTTGATTTTGGCCAAGGCCACCCTTGCTGTGGCAAGTGCCATGCTCACTGAAACCGGAATCAGTTTTCTGGGGCTGGGAGATCCCTGTCAGGTGACATGGGGAAGCATGCTCCATGGGGTTTTTGCCGGTGCCGGTCTTATCAACGGTTATTGGTGGTGGTATTTGCCGCCGGTGCTTTGCATATCTCTCACCGTCATGGGATTTAACCTGGCAGGTTTTTATTTACAAAAAGGATGGGGAGGTAATGTTCCGGCGGATTCCCCCCTGAACAGACAAGGGCAGATACAGGAAAATAAACACCCTGACGTCCCTGTCCTGACTAACATAAATCCACCTGTTTTGATAAAAAACAAAGAGATTGATGCCTTTGCCCCGGAACCTGAC
>JASFYZ010000055.1:0-7084 GCA_045046665.1 Desulfobacterium sp. | reverse complement strand
AACGAATCAGTTTTCGTTGTCTGCAAGGAAATCGTCGTACATGGTCTCCAGAGCAAGCTTGTGTTTTGACTCTTCCTGGGCCAGCAGATCAAACAGTTTACAGAAGTTGGCATTATCTGCCTTTTCGGAAAGATCCTGGTAGAGTTTTACCGCCATCTCTTCTTTTTTCATGGCAATTCTCAGGATATCCTGCATGAACATCCCCTCTTTATATTCCGTTTCCACCAGATAATCACTAATCTTAAGATCTGGAACTTTTGCCAACTTATAGCTTTCTACCTTGGCCGTGTCTGTGCTGATTCCCTGGAGAAGCTCAACATGCTTTTCTTCTTCTTTGGCAAAACGGACAAAGGTCTCTTTCACCGAGGCAAAGGTGTCTTTTGTGCTGAGGTCCGTGTAAAATGCCACTGCCTCTTTTTCCCGGTCAATGGCATATTCCAGGATCTCATCTACAGATTTAAACGTCATGATCTCTCCTTCTTTAGCGCTTGTCATGTTTAATTTTTATTTCGCTGCAGCACACTTTGAAAATTCGATGGGTTTACCGCAGCTGGTACATTTGTGGTTCTTGTCAAATTCGTCTGAAAATATTTCATTAGCCTTACCGCATTCCGGACATTGACATGTGAATGATTTAAGCTCTTTAAACTGTTCAAACCCTGGACAATGCTGTGGTGTAGTCATAGCGCCTCCCTTTTATGAAACAGTGAAAAATGATTCCATCATAAGCTTCGACAATTTTAAAATACTATAGTCTTAATTTAAAACTCTTGCAAGTCCAAACCACGATTTTGTAGCCCTTCAAATGAACCATTGCAAATTACACGCCATGGTCTCCCATGATTTTATTTCCTTGGGGGCTTGTTTGGCAAGATTAATGCATTACTTTTAATTTAGTTGCTACATTGTGGCATAAATATACAAGCCCGTGGAATCATCAAACCCATTTCCTTTCCATTTACCCATGGAGATTATTCCCTGAAAGGGGTGTTAATACCCATGAACACGAGCTGAGCCAGTGTGGTGTGGTAAAAAAATACATTCCACGACACAAAACCGTGAATCTGTTTTTGTGCTTCAGGGTTGTATCATGTCATTGAGACGATTGTGTTTCTGATAATTGTAAAAGCATTCATTTATCATAACCGATTCCAGCCCAGGATGATTTGTGATTGTGACAAAAACCAGCAGGCGAACAAAAACCCGTAAAACACCAGGAGGCCCAAATGGCAAAATCCAAACAAGAGATCAAAAAACAATTAGATCCCAAGGACTGCACTGCTTGTGATTCCACAGCCCAGATGATCACCAAGGCCAGAAAAGACGGGGTAACCCTTCATTTTGACCGGGCTGCAGACATGAAAGCCTGTCCCATTGGAGCTGAGTCCGCCTGCTGCAAGCATTGTTTCATGGGGCCATGCCGTATCAACCCCCGTGATCCCTATGCAAAGGTGGGGGTATGTGGTGCCACCATTGATACCATCATGGCCCGTAATTTCGCAAGGGCTGTTGCTGCAGGATCAGCTGCTCATACCGATCATGGTATGGCCATGCTGGAGCTGTTCCGTGATGTCGTCAATAATAAAGTTCTGGACTATGAAATCAAGGACGAGGTCAAGCTTGAGCAGGTGGCAAAATCCCTGGATATTGAAACCGAGGGCAGGACAACCAAGGAGATTGCAACGGATCTATACAAAGAGCTTGAGAGAACCTATACCCAGGTAAGTGGTGAAATTCCCTTTATGAAGCGGGTACCGGAAGGAACACTGGAAACATGGCGCAAGTTGGACATTGTGCCAAGGGGTGCCATGCGGGAGGTCATGGAAATGATGCATCGAACCACCATGGGGGTGGATCAGCATTATAAAAACATTACCAAGCAAGCCAGCCGCACGGCCCTTTCCGATGGATGGGGGGGCTCCATGGTATCCACGGAGATTTCCGACATTCTTTTTGGAACGCCCTCTCCCATCAATGCAGAGGTGAACATGGGCGTATTAAAAAAAGATATGGTCAATATTATCATCCATGGTCATGAACCCAATCTCTTTGAGTCCATGCTGGTATCCGTGAGCGAAAAGACCTTTGTTGATGCTGCAAAGGCTGCGGGGGCCCAGGGAATCAATCTGGTGGGCATGTGCTGCTCCGGTGCGGAGATGATGGCCCGACACGGGGTGCCCCATGCCGGAAACTTTTCTTCCACGGAGGCCATTCTGGTCACCGGTGCCGTGGACGCCATGGCCGTTGACATTCAGTGCATCAAGCAGGGACTGGTCTCCGTGGCCCAGTGCTATGATACCCCTTTAATCACCACCAACACCCGGGCCCACATTGAGGGCGCCACCCATGTGGAGTTTGAGGAACATAACCCCAGTGGATGCACCGACGAAATTGTCATCAAGGCCATCACCCGATTCAAGAACAGAACGCATGAAATCGAAATTCCCCAAACGGTTAACAAAGGGGTCCAGGGGTTTTCCCACGAATACATTGAGTACATGTTGGGCGGCACCTTTCGCGGCGGGTATGCCCCATTAAATGAAAACATTATCAACGGCAGGATCCGCGGCGTGGCCGGAGTGGTGGGCTGTACCAACCCCAGAGTAAAACAGGACGACTCCCACATCAAACTGGTGCAGGAGCTGATCAAAAATGATGTGCTGGTGCTGCTCACCGGGTGTGCCCAGATTGCCCTGGCCAAGGCGGGTTTTTCTACACCGGAAGCGGCTCACCTTGCAGGCCCTGGACTCCAGGAAGTCTGCGAAACAGTGGGTATGCCGCCGGTGCTGGGCCTTGGTTCATGCGTGGACAACAGCCGCATACTGATTGCAGCCTCGGCAATGGTGGCCCAGGGAGGCCTTGGCAACAGTATTGCCGATTTACCCGTGGCGGGCGCAGCCCCGGAATTTATGAGTGAAAAAGCCATTGCCATTGGCCAGTATTTTGTAGCCTCGGGCGTGTACACGGTGTTTGGGGTGACCTTCCCCACCATTGAAAACACCAAATTTCACAATTATCTCTTTGATGGATTGGAATCCGAGGGTCTTGGGAAATGGGACCATGCCATAGATCCCATTGAAATGGCACACAAAATGATTGCCCACATTGACAAGAAAAGAAAAGAACTTGGTATTGATAAAGCCAGAGATCGAATCATTGTGGATATGGCCGATCGGCGTGACCTGACATGATAAACTAATTATTGAAAAAGACAGTTGACTTGGAATTTGCCTGCCATGTGGTTGGCCATATAAATAGATGAGGTTACCTCCTTTTCCACATTTATTATTTGGGCTCAGGGGAAAAATCATCCGGCAGGCAATTACACATCCCCAGGATCTTGATACCAAGGTCCTGGGGATGTTTCATATAAATTGCCCAGGCTTAATAGGGGGCATTGCTTTACCCACAACATGGGGCAAAAATAGATTCTGCCCCATTAGGTACTTATTACGACTTTGTTAAAATCCACTACAGGTTCAATTCTCTCATATTTCCAGGGTGATGCCCACCGGGCAGTGATCAGAACCCAAAATATCCTTTTCAATGAATGCGGTTTTCAGCCACCCCTTATCAATGATATCTTGGGTGACGAAAAAATAGTCTATGCGCCACCCGGCATTATTTTTCCTGGCATTGAATCGATAGGACCACCATGAATATTCAACCGCCTCGGGATGCAGGAATCGGAAGGTATCCACATAGCCATGGGCGATTATTTCATCCAGCAGCTTTCGTTCACTGGGTAAAAATCCCGACCGTTTGCTGTTGGGGCCTGGATTTTTCAGATCTATTTCATTGTGGGCAATATTAAAATCGCCGGTGATGACAAGACTTTTCCCATTGTCTCGCAGGCTTTGGGCATGGGCAAAGAAATCCGCATAAAAATCCATTTTATACTGGAGGCGTTCTTCACTCATCTGACCGTTGGGAAAATAAACATTAAATAGAATGAAATCACCATAATCCAGTTCCAGTATCCGCCCCTCATCATCATACCGGGGAACGCCCATGCCGGCATTGGCGGTGTCCGGCATGGGCCGGGTGTATGCAGCCACCCCACTGTAGCCTTTTTTCGCCGTGGAGTATGCCCAATGGTTATGGTAATCCATGAACGCTTGCATCTCCTGGGTGCGCTGGTGGACCTGGAGTTTGGTCTCCTGTAGAAGCAGAATATCTGGATTAAGGGTTTCAACTGACTTGTGGAACTCCTTTTTCAGAACGGATCTTAATCCATTGATGTTCCATGAAATAATCTTAATATTTTTCTTTCCCATGAAAGTAATCTCCATATAAATGTTGAAAACATTTCAAAATAGCCTTACCATCTATTCGAGTTCGATTTTATCCCTTTTTAATACGTTGAATGGCAAATAAAGTCCAGTAAAAGGCCATCCGAAAAGTGGGCTAAGTTACAACCAGGCTCCAACGATATCGTTGAACTCTTGAAAATTTATTTCAATTAAAAAAATTCATGGGCATGTTTTTTGCTTTTGGTTTTATCCGTTATAAAAAATATTTTTTGCTGAAATGGAGGTATGTGTCATGAGTAACGACTCGATTATTATTGCATGTGCAAGCTGCGGCACCCGAAACAGAATTCCCCGCACCAAGATAAAGCAAAAACCGGTGTGCGCAAAGTGCCGGGCATCCCTTGCCGATATCCCCTGGTTTCCCGTAAATATCAACGACAGTCAATTTGACACGGCCGTCCTTGGGCATAAAGGTATTGTGATGGTGGATTGCTGGGCTCCCTGGTGTGGTCCCTGCAAATCCATGGCCCCCATGCTGGATGGCCTTGCCGCGGACTATGCCGGACGAGTAAAAGTAGTTAAAATAAACATAGATGAAAATCCGGCAACCGGTTCCAAATACAACGTCAGAAGCATCCCCACCCTGCTTTTTTTCAAGAATGGCCAACTCAAAGATACCCTTCTGGGGGCGGTTCCCCGAATGGAAATGGAATCACGCTTAAAGCCATTACTTTGATCATGCTCTGACATGGGTCCGCCCACAACAAAGATTGACAATTGATCTTGGTTTGCCAACAACATGGGGTAGAAGTAGATTCTGCCCTTACGCGCCCCCTTGGTTTGCCGGGATTTTATTATAAAAAAAAGGAGGAGCTATCTCATGAAGTGGAAACAATTCCTGACCCCGGCAAAATCCCTGGACACCCATGAAGCCAAAGCCTTCATGGATCAAAGGGATGTGAATGAATTCACCGTGCTGGATGTGCGCCAGCCATCGGAGTACGAACAGGGCCACATCCCCGGAGCCACTCTGATTCCCCTGCCGGAACTGGGGGATCGCCTCCACGAACTGGATCCGGAAAAAACCCAGCTGGTGTACTGAGCCGTTGGGGGGCGCAGCCGGGTTGCTGCGCAGATGATGGCCGGTAAGGGATTTGAGCATGTAATTAATGTGGCCGGTGGATTTAAGGCCTGGAAGGGGCACGCCGCCGTGGGCAGTCAGGAACTGGGGGTTGAACTCTTTGATGGCAGTGAATCCCCTGAAGCTACCCTGATAGTGGCCTACTCCCTGGAACAGGGCCTGCGGGAATATTATCTCTCCATGGCACAAAAGGTAAAAAACACCCAGGTTCAGGAACTGTTCTCCCTCCTTGCCGAAATTGAGGTGAAACACCAGGAGCGCCTTTTCCAGCAATATCTTGAACTTTCCGACACAAATCCCACCCTGGAAACCTTTGAAAATAACATCGTGGTCAATGCCATGGAGGGGGGAATGACCACAGACGAATACGCCAGAATGTACAATCCTGACTGGGAATCCCCGGTGGATGTCATCTCCATTGCCATGGCCATCGAGGCCCAGGCCCTGGACCTGTACCAGCGCACGGCGGCAAAGGTTGGCAATGAAAAAAGCCGGGATATTCTCACCCAGATTGCCAGGGAAGAGCGCAGCCACCTTGAGGCGCTGGGTAAATTAATGGATCGCATCTAAACATATACAGGGAAGAAAACCATGGAAAAAACGCTGATACTGGTGGGCGGAGGCCATGCCCACATGGAAACCTTGGCCCATCTGGAGGACTTTGTACAAAAGGGATTCAAGGTTATAGTGGTGGGACCCTCCACCCATCATTACTATTCGGGCATGGGACCCGGCATGCTGGGAAACACCTATACCCCTGAAGACATCTGCTTTGCCACAAAACATGTGGTGGAAAAAAAGGGCGGCACCTTTATAGAGGACAAGGGCCTACGCATTGATCCAGACACCCGGACCCTGTTCCTGGCATCGGGAAAAACCCTGGCCTATGATGTCATTTCCTTTAATGCTGGCAGTTATGTGCCCCAGGACAGCATCATGGGCGATGACAAAGATATCTATCCGGTGAAACCCATTGAAAAACTCATGCAGGCCCAGACCCGAATCTTGGAACTCACCCGACAAAAAAAAATATCCATTGCCATTGTGGGCGGTGGCCCCTCCTCTGCCGAAATTGCAGGCAATGTAAGGCAGTTGACCCATGGGTCAGGGCTCCATGAGCCGGAGATTACCATTTTTGCCGGTGAGCGTTTCATGAGTCGGTTCTCTAAAAAAATCAGACAGGGAGTCATGGGCATTCTCCAACGGCGAGGTGTAATCCTCAATGAGTCAGGATATGTCTCCCAAGTGAAAGATAAAACCATCTCCCTGAAATCAGGAAAAACCTTTTCTGCTGATTTTATCTTCATGGCCCTGGGGGTTAAGCCCTCCACCATTTTTGAACAATCAGGTCTTCCCACAGGACCGGATGGGGGGCTTTTAGTGAACAAATACCTCCAGAGCACCCGGTATCCAGAAATATTTGGGGGGGGAGACTGTATCTATTTCCAGGATTCTCCCCTGGATAAGGTGGGGGTGTATGCAGTGCGGGAAAACCCCATATTGCTTCACAATCTCATGGCATGCCTCACGGAAATGCCCCTGAAGGTGTTTGATCCCGGTGGCGACTATCTGCTGATTTTTAATCTTGGTGATGGACTGGGGGTACTAAAGAAAGACTGGTTTGTCTTAAAAGGTCGTCTGGCGTTCAAGCTCAAGGATTACATTGATCGAAAATTCATGAAGCTTTTCC
>JASFYZ010000054.1:0-6934 GCA_045046665.1 Desulfobacterium sp. | reverse complement strand
TACAAAAAAAACCTCAAAAAGTGTTACCTTGATTTGAACCAGGCCAAATTAATTATCTTACTTAAACGCATGCTCAGGGAGCCATAACACAATATCTGGAAAAAGCAGCATGAGAATCATCACCGATACGTCAATAATAATGAAGGGCAGGATGGCCTTATACACGTCGCCCATTGAAATGTGTTTCGGTACCACCCCTTTCATGACAAAGAGCAGAAATCCGAACGGTGGGGTTTCCATTGCCACTTCCAGGTTCACCAGCATGATCAGGGCAAACCAAATTTCGTTAAAACCCAGGGCTGTGACCATGGGCATGAAGATCGGCAGGGTGATCAACATGATGGAGACCTGCTCCATGAACATGCCAAGGATGAGGATCACAAACTGCATGGAGATCATCAGTACCAGCGGCGGCAGGGGAAGTGAAGTGACGACTGCGACTAAGCTGGAGGTTGCACCTGAGTATGCGAGGATCTGGCTGAAGGCCAGCGAACCCGTAACGATCAGAAACATCATGACGGTTATTCTCAAAGTTCCGGCCAGGGATTTCTTGAACAACTCCAGATTGAGCCGTTTATAGCAGGCAGCAAGTATAAACGTGGACATGGCACCCATGGCAGCGGACTCCGTCGGGGTGGCAATGCCCAAAAAAATCAGGCCTATAACCGAAAAGATGACAAAACCCAAAGGGAAAATGTACTTAACGGTTACCCGAATTTTCTCCGAAAAGGGAATAGGCTCCGGGGTATAGGAAGGAGCCATCTCGGGCTGAAAATAACACCGGCCGACAATGTAGGCGATGTAGAGTGTGGCCAGCAGCAGTCCCGGCAAGATCCCGCCGATCAGCATCTTACCCACGGAAACGTTGGCAATGGCAGCCAGAATAACGGCCAAGGCACTTGGCGGGATGATCATGGCCAGTGCCCCGCACATGCAAGAGCCAATGGAAATGGAGGGATGATACCCGCGTTTTTCCATATCCGGAATCATGACCGAACCCAGCATGGCTGTGGTTCCGATACTCGATCCGCTCAAGCAGGAGAACATGGTACCCGATGCCAGGGCTAGCACCCCTAACCTTCCGGGCATCTTACCCAGCCACTTGTCCACTACATCAATGGCCTTTAAGGCGATTTGGGAGTGGAACAAGACCTCACCCATGATGACGAAAAGCGGAACCGGCAACAATGAAAAAGTTGAAACCGAACTAAAAATACTATCGCCCAGCTGATAAAACCCGATCACTCCGTCCCAAAGAAAATAGGCACCGAACAGGTTAACCACTATGAAGCAGAACGCGACCGGCATGCCCGTGATCAGCAGTCCCATCAGACCGCCGATGATAAGCGTTAGTGAAATCCACCATTCCATATTACAATACCTCCGTTTCTGATGACTGGGATGCCATAAGCTGTTCCGGTTCCGACATTTTTTGCTTTGAACCCAGCAACAGAGAAAAGAACTGACGGATGGATTCAAGGCACAGGAAAAAGCAGCCAAAGGGAATAATCCACACCACACTCCACTTCGGGAGCGTCAGCATTTTAATCATAATGATATCCCGCTGATACAGATCCCATGTGCCCCCGCAGGTGAAGATGAAAAGAACGAAAGTCGCAATAGATATCACAAAACAAGAGAATAATTTAAATTTGTGGATCGTTCGTTTTGAACAAAAGAAAAACAAGATATCAACGTTAACATGCCCTTTTTCCCTTAAAAGCCAAGGGCTTCCCAGAAAGGTAAGGTAGACCAACAGATACTCGCACACCTCCATTGCCCATCCCGTAGGATTCCGAAACATGTAGCGCATTACAACATCATAACAAATCAAAAGCATCATAAAGAGTAATATGGCACCGGACACCACGGCCATGGCGTTGAGCATGCCGTCGAACCACCGTTTGGACCTTGTTAGCAGTGTTGTCATCATTAATCTTCCATTTTTTGATTAGAGAGTATCCCGGTTGCCTCGCCCTGATGACTAGGCAGCCGGAGCAATATCCTTAATGTCTTGCGCCCTTATTTTTTCAATGGCTTTGAAATCATTTTTTTCAACATAGGTCCGTCCTCAGGTGCATCTTTAATAATAGCCGCCCAAGTTTCATCGTAGGCCATCTTGACAAATCTTTCAGCCTCTGCAGGTTCCAGATGTATTTCCTGGACGCCCGCAGCCTTCATCTTTTCCCATCCCTGCTCCTTTTCGCGCAGGATACGGACAGTATCCACTCCCTCAAAGACTTCCACGCAATGTTCGAGTACCTGCTGAAGGTCCTTGGGTAGACTGTTATACTTCTTCAGGTTGATCAGAGTGGCGTTTTCAAGCTGAAATACGCCCGGTACGATCTTGTACTTAGTCACCTCGTGCCAGCCCCAATCGGGAATCTCGAAATCGGTGGTAAACATATAGCCGTCCACGACGCCTCTTTGCATGGCCGTATAAACGTCAGTGGGCGGGATGATGATAGGTTTGGCACCGAGTTTTTGGATAAACGGGGTATAGAGTGGCATCGCCCGAATTTTTAAGCCCTTGAAATCGGCAATTTTTTCTACCTTCTTGGAGGTGTAGATGCTGAAGTCAATCACGGAATGAATTGTGCCCAGGTACTTTGCACCGATCTTCTCCTGACAGATCCTGTCCCAGATGTCATGAACGCCCGTCTGCCGTTCCTCCCAAGATGTTAGCTGGGAAAGGCCCTTAGCCTGTAGTACAGGGGCAAAGGATTTCAAATATCCGAAAGGCGTATACAGAATCATGTCGATGGTGCCGCGGCGGATCGCTTCTCCCTGGTCAAATGACTTGATAACTTCCGGCCCGCCCATGTAATTGATCTTCAGACGTCCGTTTGACTGTTTATCAATCATCGCGATTAGATCGGACAGGGCCCGGTTGACCATGCCGTTTTTGGGGAAGGATGTCACAGCTTTAAGCCGAATTGTGTCCGAAGCCTGCGAGGCCTTTGGAGCGATCAACATTGCTCCCAGTGCTATAAAAACAGCTGTCACAAAAAACCAATTCCTCAAATTTCTCTTTTTCATACCAACACTCCTTAATTATTATTTCATTGTATGTGTAAGCGATTTATGCCGGATCAAGTATGGCAACCACCAGGTACTTATACCTATTCGTTTTTATTTCATCGATAATTATAGATCGAGATAAATATGTCAACAAAAAAAGCCTTTTCTTTCAATATTTAATCCAAACTGAAAAAAAAGGCGCATTTTATGTTGGAAAACTTCCTAATATTAGTATCGCCAAATTATAAAATTATTTCTACCAGGACAAAACAATGAAACTCAATAAGACCGACTTTCTGTTAATCAAGGCACTTCGGGAAAACGGCACGGATCTGACCGGGACATGCTATTAAAACCATCGTAAAAAAACGGAGCGCCTGCTGACAAAAATAGGTGATATCAATTATCAAGGTGTAGTTCATTCTGTAAAAGTAAAAATCATAGCCCAGAGGGCCAGGCTTTCCATGTTAGATTAAATGGAAGGGCCAATTTTCCATAAAACCGACCCTTTGTTTTCAGATTTGCATGTAAAAAATCAAATTGCTCAATGACATGTCAATAAAATTTCTCCTAAACTTTTATCAATATCCGTTTTGAGATCAATTATTTTTGGTTTATACCCATCATGTTCGATGATAATCTGAAACGTCTTGCCAGCCTCAAGGCCCTTAAATTCAAAATCACCGAAAAAATCTGTTGTACTGGTTTTTTCCGTTCCATTACCTTTAAGGGTCACCTTAACCCCCTGAGCACAGACGTCCTGCGAATCTTCAAGCATGACTTCACCCATGATAATCCTTTTGGGAATGTTGCGGTAGACAACACTGGGCTTCAAGGCATAAGCGGGATTGAGTTCTTCCGTGGCTGCTTCTGCAATGTCCTTTGCAATCTCACTGTTAGGATCGTCGAGATCACCAAACAAAATAGCACCACTTGGGCATGCCTCTGCACATCTTGGCTCTTTTGCTCCATTCTCAAGAAGATGCACACAGAAGCTGCATTTTTGAGGAACATCATAAGTCTCATTCCAGGTAATCGCCCGGTGAGGGCAGTAGGTCATTATTTCTCTATTACCCTTTGCCTTTTCTGGATCAATCACAACGATACCGTCCGGACGACGGTAAATTTCTCCGTCAACCGCCTTGTCTACACAAGGTGCATCTGCACACTGAAGGCATGGCATGACAACGTAGTCTACCTTAACCTTGGGGCAGGTTCCCGTTTCCTTTTCGGTGACTTTCATAAATGGGCTGCCTTCATTGGGCATTGCCATCGAAAAGGGCGGATAATCATTGCCTGTATATTCATCCTTACATGCTAAAAAGCAGCTATAGCATCCATTACATTTATTTACATCTATTCTCATTCCATATCTGGCCATCGTATTAACCCTCCCATTTTCCAATTTCTATCAGACAGGTATTCGGTGTCATTCCGGGTACATTTTTGGACATCATTCGTGACGATGTGAGGATATTAATACATCCTCCTCTGTCTACCGAATCTGGTTTGCCAGGTTCCAAAGGATCATAATTAGCTGATGATCCATAACTGTGGACGACTCCGGGGGGAACTCTTTGTGTCAGAACCGCAACACAAAGAACCGTGCCACGGTCATTATAAAGTTTTACGATATTTTCATTCTGAATACCGCGTTTGGCGGCGTCAACCGGGTTGATTCTTACAGGCCAGTATGCATAGCCATCCTTTTTGATGCGGTGAGTCGGGATTTCATTGAGCCAGTCGGTATGTTTGTCATACATGGTATGAAAACTAAACCGTGGATGAGGACTGATGATCTGAAGCGGGTATTTCTCTCTGATCGGGCTGTTATGACCTTCCCAGCTTTCGATATAATGCGGAATGGGCGGTCTTTCCTCGTCATCTGGAAGATTTTGTGCCAAGCTCTGAGATGCAAATTCAAATTTCCCGGAGTATGTGCTCAGTTCATGGCCCTTGTCTGTTCCCCGTTTTGGATTCATGGAATCAGGGGTATCACAGGGACGGCCTTCATTGAACCAGCGTAATGCAGGTGTGGATTTGTAATCTTCCGACGGACTGATAATAATGTAGCCCTTTTTATCAAACTCTTCCCAGCTCATGATCTTGGGCAGATCTGATAGTGCATAATAGGCTTTGGCCCAGTCCATATCAGTTTTTCCGCCGTCTGTATAAAGATCCTTCATCCCCAGTTTTTCGGAAAGGAGCGTAAAAATTTCATAATCCGGTTTTGACTCCCACAGAGGCTCAATGGCTTTTTGCTGACGGACGATTATCCTAAAGTTACAGCCATTGTTGCCGTGGTTGCTGTATCCGCCTGCAGCTGCCCATTCTCCCCAGTCATCCCTTTCAATAGACGTACAGGCCGGAAATATAATGTCTGCAAACTTGGTTTCGCTGCAGTACCAGCAATCCTGGTTTACGACAAATTCCAGGTTCGGACTCTGGTACATCTTTACCCATTTACTCGTATCACTCATGGTCCCAATGAAGCTGCCGCCATATCTGTAAAACATCTTTATTTCAGAATAACCCTCCATGGGGTAACTAAATTTCTGAAACTGCTGTTCCAGGCTCTGACCACAGAAACCGGATCCGGTCCATTCGTCTTTACCGTTTATTATGGCTTCCGGTAACGTCAGCCTATATAACCGCTGCTTGGTTGGGTTGGTAATCTTGGTCTCGGCTGCTCTTGTGATGGCCATTCGGGTATCAAGGTCGGCGTACCCTGGAACATAATAAGAGGTATCGGCAGGGCATCCCATGGTCGTTCCCCAAATGGAAATTCCGGGTTTTCCAAGCCCCTGCATGGCCTGCAACAGAACCATCAGCCTGGCCCACTCTGTTCCAAAAGCAGTTCTACAGGCACCGCCCTCACCACCTCTGGTTCCAGCCGAGAGAATCGTTTTTTTGGCAGCCCATTCCCTGGCAAGGGATCTGATCTTTCTTGCGGGTATCCCTGATATTTCCGCCGCCCACTCAGGGGTTTTGGCCAGGCCGTCTTCTTTTCCGGTGACGTACAATTTAAATTCGTCAAAACCAATGGTCTTGTTTTCCACAAAATCTTTATCATAGGTGTCGTCTTCAATCCATGTAAAGGCGATTGAAAGAGCAACTGCTGCGTTTGAATCCGGATTGGGTGGAAGCCATGTGCCGTCCATGTGGGCGGCAGTATAGTTGAAATATGGATCAAGGAAAACCATTTTAACGCCTTTTTCCTTGAGCCATTGTCTCCAGATGACCGAATCCTGGCCGCAGTAGATGGCTCTAGTCGTATCCGGGTCATTGGACCAGAAAACGATCATCTCGGCATTTTGCAGAGCGTCTTCAAGAAGATCATACTGCTCGGGCATGCCCAGGCGCCAAAAAAATCCCCAGGTATGGGTAGCGCCCCAATGCCAACCTTCCCAGGAGTCAGGGTTATCCAGCACCGGTGTAAATTCCAGCATGTCCATAAACCGCGGGAACGGCCCCATTTTATATCCAACGATGCCCCAGTTATGGTGGGATGAGGTCATGCCTGAGATGGCAGAGCCGCCGTATTTCTTTTTGATTCTTTTGATCTCGTTGGCGGTAATATTTAATGCCTCTTCCCAGCTAATAGGTACGTAGGAGGATTTACCCCTGTTTTGGGGATTCCTTTCACCATTGGGATTAAAATCAACCCGTTTCATGGGGTACTTGATTCTGTCGGATGAATAGAGTCTCGTCCTTTCTGCATGGACAAACGGCGCCAGATTGGCCTTTAACGGCGGGCTGTATTTCTTTCCATCTGCCTCAATTGTCCAGGGTTTAAAATCGTTTTCTTGCATAATCAAAGGCTGCACTCTCGTAACTTTTCCTTCTTTCACAGTTACTGATATTGGCCCTTCATTCGTACAGCTTGTAAATACTTTTTCCATAACATTTCCTT
>JASFYZ010000053.1:0-22062 GCA_045046665.1 Desulfobacterium sp. | reverse complement strand
AATTTTAACATTTTCGGCTATTTCAAGGGATACTGTGGTGTCCCCAAGGGAGATAATGGTGCCATGGACACCCCCTGATGTGACGATGCGGTCCCCTTTTTTAAGACTGCTGATCATGCTCTGGTGCTCTTTTGCTTTCTTTTGCTGGGGCCTGATGAGCAGAAAATAAAAAATAACGAACATGAGGATAAGGGGTACAAACGCTGTAAGTCCACCTGCCTGTCCGCCACCTGCGCCAACCTGTCCCATTGCAAATGCTGTGTTGATCATGGTAAAAAAATCCTCCTGATTTAAAATATACCCTGTTTATCAAGGTTGTTTTGCGGGAATCCGGATCACCTTTTTGTGAAACCGAATATTTCTTATCTTACTATCGCCTCTCCGCATTGGGTGTTAAGGCGTGACTGTCTGAGATACACAAAAGTTGTGAGTATGTCAAGGACTCAACTTTTGGGTACACATTATTTGTCACAATTTATTCGACTGTCTCCCCAGCTCATGGTATTGCAGGCGTTAATGGTAATATCAACATCCCTTTTGAGTTCAATGTCATGAATTTCTTTTCTTTTTTTATTTAAAAGATGGGCCGTCACCTCCGGCGGTAACTCCGCTGTAAGGCTGGTGATCCCTCCTTTGATGGTTTTAAGATTAAGTTGCCGCAAAAAGGCGAGCCCCAGGTTTTCCACCGACGGGATCATGCCGCGCCCTTTGCAATGGGTACAGATTTTATAACTGCCAAAGGTAATGGAAGGCCTCAATCGCTGTCTGGACATTTCCACAAGTCCAAACCCGGAGATGCCACCTACTTTGGTTTTTGCCTTGTCTGATTTAAGGTGCTTTTTCAGGGTTTTAGTGACATCCGCTTTATGCTTTCTCTCCTTCATGTCAATGAAATCTATCACAATCAGCCCCCCCAGATCCCGGAGTCTCAATTGCCGGGCCACCTCTTCTGCTGCTTCAATATTGGTATGGTAGGCGGTCTGTTCGATGTTCTTTCTACTTGTGGATTTGGCGGAATTGACATCAATGGCCACCAGGGCCTCTGTCTGATCAATGACAATGGCTCCGCCGGATTTCAAGGAGACTTTGGGCTCAAAGATGGAGGCAATCTGCTCCTCCAACTGATGTTTTGTGAAAATGGGCTTTTCACCCTTGAATAGCTTTACGATTTTTTGTTTACCCGGGGCAATGACCCCCATGAAATCTTTGACTTCCTGGAACACCTCTTTATCATCTATGAGAATCTCTGTGATATCATCGGTGAAATAATCCCTCAGGGATCTCACCGCAAGATTCTGCTCCTTATAAAGCAGGGAGGGTGTTTCACTTTCAACGGCTTTTTGGTTGATATTTTTCCAGGCCCGCTGGAGGTACTTCAGATCATTTGTGAACATGGTTTTGGTGGCGTCTTTACCCGCAGTTCTGACAATAAGGCCAAAGCCATCGGGGACTTTTACCGAATCAATGATGGATTTGAGACGTTTTCGCTCTTCTTCTTCAATGATTTGACGGGAAACCCCCCGGGTGGTACTGCCCGGCATGAGTACCGACAATCGTCCCGGCAGGGAAATAAAGGTGGTGAGCATGGCCCCCTTGTGCATGATGGGGTCTTTGGTGACCTGGACAATGAGTTCTTGCCCTTTTTTCACCAGGTTGGTTATTTTTCTGTCCCCTGCATCATTATCAAGGAAATAATCGCTGTGAATTTCATTGAGTTGCAGAAACCCGTTTTTATGGGTGCCATAGTCCACAAACACAGCCTGGAGACTGGGCTCTACCCGGGTAATAGATGCTTTGTAAATGTTGCCCTGGGTCATCTCTCTTGCGGCTGTGTCCAGGTGAAGTTGTTCCAGTTTGTTGTCTTTGATGGTCACGATTCTGCATTCATCGGAATCGTGCGCATTGATTAAAATTTTTCTTGTCATTGAACCTTTCTTACCGCCTCCATGAAAAAAATTATTTATGGAGATTCTTAATCATCGGGTTTGATATTTTTTTCTTGACCTGTCAGGTTCTGTAAGGAATTTCTGACGGTGTGCCCTTGGTGTGAAAGAGTCAAGACTGTATGAACTTGATTATAATGCCAGTCATTAGTCTCATTCCTTTCAACTTTTTACATAAATAGGCAGTGTTGTGACGTGATTGAGCCCGAATATCTTTTAAAAATCTCTCTTTCGACTTTATGTTGTTTGTCTGTAGTCTACTATTTGATGTTATAATCAAAAATCCAGATCTCAATTTGGTGGAAACAAAATATCTTTCTGCAACCAACAAGTATTCGATTGAGGCCTTCAAGTCAAATAAATTATGAATTGCCCCTGGCATCATGCTTGCTATTTCATTCATATTATGCCATTTAATGAGCTTTATTTGTTCTTAATAAATCCAAAGTGTCTGGAGGTTTACATATAATCATGGAAGAGCGGTACAACCCTGAAGCAGTTGAAACAAAATGGCAGAAATATTGGGAATCCAACGGAATTTTTTCCACATCCGAGGATACATCCAAGGAAAAATATTACCTCCTGGAAATGTTTCCCTACCCGTCGGGAAAAATTCACATGGGCCATGTCAGAAATTATACCATTGGGGACGTGGTGGCCCGGTATAAACGAATGAAGGGGTTCAATGTCCTCCATCCCATGGGCTGGGATGCCTTTGGCATGCCAGCTGAGAATGCGGCCATTGACAACAATACCCATCCGGCCGCCTGGACCTATGACAATATGTCCGCCATGAGAAAACAGCTCAAAAAAATGGGTTTCTCCTATGACTGGAACCGGGAAATTGCCACCTGTCGACCCGAATATTATCGGTGGGAGCAGTGGCTGTTTCTCCAGATGCTGGAAAAGGATATGGTGTATCGCAAGGAATCCTATGTGAACTGGTGTGAGCATTGCCAGACCGTCCTTGCCAATGAACAGGTGGAAGCCGACCTTTGCTGGCGGTGCAGTCAGTCCGTGCAGCAAAAAAAACTGTGGCAATGGTTTTTTAAAATCACCGATTATGCTGAGGATCTTTTGCTCCATTGTGATAAATTGCCGGGATGGCCCAGCAAAGTTACCGTGATGCAGAAAAACTGGATCGGCAAAAGTGTGGGATCTGAAGTCTCCTTTGACATTGAGGGGATGGACGGTGACATAAAGGTGTTTACCACCCGTCCGGACACCTTGTTTGGTTCCACCTTCATGTGCCTTGCCCCGGAGCATCCCCTGGTGGAAACCTTGTCCCGGGATACGGAACAGGCCGATGCTGTGCGGGCCTTTGTGGACAAAATATCCCGACAGGAACGATCCACCGATGCCCTGGAAAAATATGAAAAAGAGGGCGTGTTCACCGGTGCATGGTGTATCAATCCCACCAATGGGCGACGCATGCCCGTGTATACGGCCAATTTTGCCCTGATGGGGTATGGGACCGGGGCGGTGATGTCTGTGCCAGCCCATGACCAGCGAGACTTTGACTTTGCCCGAAAATATAATCTGGATATTGTGGTGGTGATTCAACCAGAAGGGGAAAGCCTGGACCCTGCCACCATGGAAGAGGCCTACACCGGGGAAGGTATTTTAATTAATTCCGGTGAGTATAATGGGATGGAAAACCGTGCTGCCATGGCCGAAATTACCCAGTGGCTTGAAAAAGAGGGTAGGGGAAAACAAACCGTCAGTTTCCGCCTCCGGGATTGGGGAATCTCCCGCCAGCGTTATTGGGGAACCCCCATTCCGGTAATTCACTGTGAGACCTGTGGAGCGGTGCCGGTGCCTGACTCCCAATTACCCGTCACCCTGCCCGAAGACGCAGATCTACTTGAAAACGGTGGTTCTCCACTTCCCACCCTGGACTTCTTTGCCCGTACCACCTGCCCTGTGTGTGGCAGAAAGGATGCCCGCCGGGACACAGACACCATGGATACCTTTGTGGAAAGTTCCTGGTATTTTGTCCGGTATTGCAGCCCCCGGTGCGAAACTGCCATGTTTGACGCTGATGCCGTTAAATACTGGATGCCCGTGGATCAATACATTGGCGGGGTGGAGCATGCCATTTTACATTTGCTTTATTCCCGTTATTTCATGCGGGTGTTAAATACCCTGGGGCTCATTGATTTCAAGGAACCCTTTACCCATCTTCTTACCCAGGGCATGGTGTGCAAAGAGACCCTTACCTGTCCCGAGCATGGCTATCTTTTTCCCGAAGAAGCCGTCCCAAAGGGGGAGGGGTTTCAATGTGTGAAATGTGACAGCGACGTTGAGGTAGGCCGGGTTATTAAAATGTCAAAATCCAAGAAAAACGTCATTGACCCCAATATTCTTCTGGAAAAGTATGGGGCAGATATCACCCGACTTTTCTGCCTGTTTGCCGCACCCCCGGAACGGGACCTGGAGTGGAATGACGATGGTGTGGAAGGATGTCACCGATTTATCAACCGGGTGTGGCGCCTGGTAGATTTATGCCAGGAAAATTGTGGCAGTACCCCTGCCTATGACGGCCCCATGGATGGGTTGTCCGATGACGCAAAAAAACTTTACCGCAAGGGTCACCAGACCATCAAAAAGGTCACCGATGACATTGAGGACAGCTTTCATTTTAACACGGCCATCAGCGCAGTGATGGAGCTTGTCAATGCCATGTACACTGCCAAGCTAAACAGCGATGATAACGGTATAAAAGGGGTAGCAGCCTTTTGCATAGAAAATATTGTGCTGCTGCTGTCCCCCATTGTTCCCCATTTTTCCGAAGAGTTGTGGCAACGCATGGGGCATGAGGCCAGCATTGTGGATCATGCCTGGCCACGGTACCGGGCAGAGGCCCTGGTCAGCGATGAAATGCTCATTGTGATCCAGGTGAATGGAAAACTCCGGTCAAAATTTACCATTCAGAAAGATGCCGATGACGAGGCCATCAAAGCGGTGGCTCTGGCCGACGAAGCGGTGCTTAAACATATTTCTGACAAGACCATTCGAAAGGTGATTGTTGTGAAGAAAAAACTTGTCAATATTGTGGTGTAGTATGGAACAAGGATTTTATCCATTGCGCCGGGGTCTTTTAGCCACTTTATCTTCCATTGCAAATCTGGTGGGAAAGGAAGGTAGAAGGCCTGTGTGGTATCTCATGTGGCTGATTTCTCTGCTCCTGGTGGGGGGGTGTGGATATCATATCCAGGGAAACACCTCCCTGCCTGCCGGGATTAAGGCCGTTCATGTAACCTTGTTTGAAAACCGTAGCGGTGAATCAGGTGTAGAAAATATATTTACCAATGCCTTTATCAAAGAATTGCTCATGAAAACAGATGCCCAAGTCATTGATGAAGCCCATGCCAGAGGATTTATCACCGGGACCATTCGTTCCATATCCGTGGGGGATCTGACCCGCTCTTCTGAGGATGCTGTCTTGCAGGGACAGGTTCGTGCCACCATGGACCTGTCCATGGCGGATGATAAAGGGGATGTAGTGTGGGAGGTGAAGGGGTATAATGATCATAAGGTCTATACCGCATCCAGTTCCAATGCCACTGATGAATTTGCAAAACAGGAAGCGGTGGAAGAGATTGCCGAACGTCTGTCTGAGAAATTGGTCAGCGCCATGGGAGATCAGTGGTAATATCTTTTTTTCATCTATGAAACGGCGGTATGGAAGAAAGTAAATATTTGGGTTGGTAATGTAAATGTTTGGTCAGTGCCCCATATTCCCCTATTTGGGACTGCGTAGCATATGAGCAGGCTAAAATAGGTAAAGATGGGGTGCTGGTCGAATATCTACAAAAAAAAAGGCATGGTATATCAGGAAATAATTTCTGATTCACACGCCTTTAAAGTTTGCAAGAAACGGCTTTGGTTTAGTTCAGAATCCTGGAAAGCCTTGAAATCTTACGTGCAGCAGTATTTTGATGAATAACCCCTTTTTTAGCGGCTTTGGCAATGCTGGACTGGGCAGCTTTGAAAAGCTCCTGGGCGTTATCACTATCCTCTTCCTGGGCTGCAGCCTGAACTTTTTTAATAGTGGTGTTCATGGCAGATCTGGTGGATTTATTTCTAATACGTCTGTTTTCACTCTGCTTTGCACGTTTTAATGCGGATTTATGATTGGCCAACTTGTTTTGAACTCCTTCATTTATATTATTAATTTAATAGTAATTCCATAAGTTTGAATTAAGTAATTTAATTATATTTGTGTTTTTTGTCAAGGAAAAAGTGATGGTGTCAGATGAGAAACGGAAATTTTCCAAAATGTTTTCTGGGATATTCACCATTGGAACAGCCACCCTTGTCAGTCGTATCCTCGGATTTGTCCGGGATGCCATTGTGGCCATGCTTTTAGGGGCGGGGCTGTATTCGGATGCTTTTTTCATGGCATTCAGGATCCCCAATCTTCTGCGAAAGTTTTTTTCCGATGGGGTGCTGAGTCTCTCCTTTATTCCGGAATTTACAAGATCTCACACCCTTGAGGGTAAAGAACGGGCCCTTGACATGGCTCGGTCTTTTTTTTGTATAATTTCTTTTGCCGGGGTACTGCTGGTTGTGTGCGGTATTATATTCACACCGGGGGTGGTCTCCACCATTGCCCCGGGATTTGTTGCCCACCCCCAGAAGTATGATCTCACCGTGGCATTGACCCGAATCATGATGCCCTATGTGGGCGCTATTTTTCTCATGGCCGTGTGCATGGGCATATTAAATGCGCTTGGCCACTTTGCCGCTCCCGCTGTGGCCCCCATTGTTTTTAATCTGGTGATTATTTTTTTTGCCCTGATTTTGTCCCCTTTATTTACCTTCCCGGCGGTGGCCCTTGCCTGGGGGGTGACCCTGGGAGGGGTGCTTCAGCTGTTGCTGCAATTGCCCTTTATCCATGCCAAAGGGTTTCGATTTTTAAGGCGTTCCCCCCTGATGAGTCCCGGTGCGGTGAAGGCTGCCTGGACCATGTTGCCCGCCATGGTGGGGGTGGCCGGGTATCAGATTAATGTGCTCGTGGTCACCTTTATGGCATCCCGTCTGGGGGACGGGAGTATCTCATACCTCTATTATGCCGATCGACTGGTACAATTTCCCCTGGCATTGTTCACGGTGTCTGTTTCCACGGTGATATTCCCCCGGTTGGCCTTGTCCGTTGCCAGCAACAGACAAGGAGATGCCGCAGACCTGTTTTTCCGGGGGCTTCAGGTGGTTTTTTTTATTACCCTTCCTGCCATGGCCGGGCTGATGGTGCTGCGAAGGCCTATTGTGGCCCTTCTTTTTTTCCAGGGGGAATTTCAGATGACAGCGGTGCTTGAAACCAGCGCTGTTTTACTTTTTCTGTCCATGGGATTATGGGCTTTTTCCGGTACCCGGATTTTTGGATCTCTCTTTTATGCATTCTCAGATATTAAAACTCCCTTTATGGCAGGGATGTGTTCCATCGGGGTTAATATGGTGCTGGGGTGGGAATTGATGAAAACCATGGGGCACAGTGGACTTGCGCTATCTTTGTCTCTTTCTGGTGCCGTTAACCTCTTAATTCTTCTCTGGAAAGCCAATGCCTATTTCAGCGCGTCTGTGCGGCAAAAAATGGTATTGTCCTGTGTAAAAGCCCTTGTTTTTTCCGGGATCATGTATGGGGTGGTGGGGTGGGTTGCTGCCTTGGTCTGTCCCCGGCTGGATGCAGGGAAATTTTCCCTGTTCATGGGGGTGTTTATTTCCATCATGTCTGGGGTGTTGGTGTATATGGGACTGTTTTTTGTCGGGGGCCAGCGGGAATATCGCAGAATTCAAAAATGGGTCAAAGGACGTAAAGAAAATGGCACGATTTAATACGTCTGGATTTTACCTTGCCATGCTGGCTTTGATTGTACTTGCCGCATATATGGTTTGGGGGAACAATGGGTTCATGGTTTTGGTCAGCCTCAAGGATGAGGAGGCCCGGGTATTGAAAAAGAACCAGGATATCATGCGGGGAAATCAGCGTATTGAAGCAATCATTACCCGTCTGAAGCATGATGGCACATACATTGAACATGTGGCAAAACATGAGTTTGGTCTGGCCGGAGAGGAAGAGTTGATTTTCAGGTTTGAACCCAAGGGGCCTGGGCAATCAGGGCCAATGGGTTCAAACAACTAAATATAGCTTTCAGGGGCATGGGATCCGTGATCATGGAGCCCCGTCTTAAAACCGAGTCTGTAATTAATTAATTATTAATAAGATTGCGCAGCTTTCCAGAGCATTTAAAGGTAACCACCCGCCTGGCAGGCAGATTCATCTCCTGGCTGGTGGCAGGGTTGCGGCCCTTTCTGGATTTTTTTTCATTGACACAGAATTTTCCAAATCCACTGATCATGACATCTTCGCCTTTTTCCAGGCTGCCTTTGATGATTTCCAGGAAATCTTCCATGATGTTGTATGAGGTGGTCCTTGAAATATCAAGTTGCTTTTGAATTTTTTCTGTGATTTCCGTTTTTGTCAATGCCATGTTTCAATTCTCCTGGATCAAATAAGTATTTTGATTTTATATATAAATATCATTTATTTTTGGCCAACGATACTTTAAATTCAGTCCGTTTGTCAAGGGATTTGAGGGGCTTGATCATATAATCAACGAGCTTGATCACAGCCGCGACCTTTTTCATGCCAATGTGTTGTGAATTCAACACATCTGGGCTGTGTGGCCGTGCTTGATCAAGCCGCTGGATTCAGATGATCATTATGCATCCATCTCATAGGCATCGCTCATGCTGAGCACATGGTTCTGCCATACCCGCTGGAATCGTTCCAGATCCGTCACTGGTTTTTTGATGATTTTCAGACATTGTGCCATCTGTTGTTCTGTGGAGCTGCTCTTGGTGTAGAGCTGGAGGGCATGCTTGGAGAAATCTTTTACCATGAAATCAAAAATTTGATCCACAATATCATCTTCTATTTTCAGGAGAAGGGCATTCTCAATGATCAATTGGCCATAGACAATCAGGGCAAAGAGTTCTCCCAGAATCAAGAGGAAATCAATGTCTTTTGTTTGGGCTTTTTCCGGCGGGGCATTGAGCAGAAGTTTTTTCAAGGCGTTGATCTGCTCCTTGAAAATAGTGAGATTGGGCAGATCCATCTGGGCATAGGTTTTTTCAAAATCATGGAAAATAATTTTGGAAAGCCCCCGGGTGCTTCCCTGGTCAAATAGAAAATCGTCATTGGCTGCGCCATGTACTATGGGGATTTCCGGCATTTCACTGGGTGCAAAAAGATAATTTGCCATGAATTTCACCACCAAGGCCATATTCACATGGACAGTTCCCTCCAGTTTGGGCAGTCCACGGATCTCAATGGCAGCCATCTCAAAGTAGGTGTCTTTTTCAAACCCCTTGGCGGCGATGACGTCCCATATGAGGTTGATCACCTCTTCGCCCTGGGTGGTGACCTTCATTTTGGTCAGGGGGTTGAATAAAAGATACCGCCTGTCATCCCTGGAGGCGGTGCGCATGTAGTCACTGTTCCTTGCGGCAAAAAGTTTCATGGCCGTGAGTCGGGCAAAGGCTGTTGTCATCAGCTCCTGGACATGGGGAAAGTCTGTGACCTTTTTGCCATAAAGTTCTCTGTGGGCCGCATGGGTTATGGCTTCATAAAATGCATGGGTACAGATACCAATGGAGGCCCAGCCCAGGTTGTATTTTCCCACATTAATGGTGTTAAGTGCACTGTCCCAGGCATGTGCCCCCCGGGAGAGAATGTCCCCTGAGGTCACAGGATATCCGTTGAGACTGAATTCTGCCACATAGGACTGGTTGGAGATGATGTTTTTTACCAAGTTGTAATTTTCATGCGCTGGATCTGCTGTGAAAAATACATACTCATCGGTGTCAGAATCCTTTGCAAACACCGACACCAGGCCCGCTTTGTTGGCATTGCCAATATAATATTTCCCGCCGTCTGCCACAAATTGGTCATCGGTGAGGGGGGTCAGAGTCATATCACTGGAATAGAGATCGGCCCCATGCTCTTTTTCGGACAATCCAAAGGCAAAGATTTCCCCTTGTTCCAGCAGTTGGGCTGTCTTTTTTTTCAGGGGCTCATTTTTTCCCATCCAGATGGGTCCCAGCCCCAGAATGGTGACTTGCCAGGTGTACCAGTAGGGCATCCCATAAAATCCAAGGATCTCATTGAAACAGCAATTTCGGCAGGTATCCCATCGACACCCTTCAGTGCCATACTGTGACGGCGTTAACAGGGTATAAAAGATTTTTTCTTTTTTCACAAAATCAAGAAAGTCGGCGTACCACTCCTTGGCGTGGTAATCTGCTTTGAGTTTTATTTTTCCCATGCTTTCAAAAAAGGCAATGGTTTTTTTCATGATCTGTGCCGACGCGGCATCAAGATGGTCAAATGATTCTTTTTTGGGATTAAGAAGCTTCAAAACATCCTCCTTGAAGTATCAATTATTTTTATGAACAGTGTTTACAATGATGATATTAATTTCTATCACGTAGGAGGGTTTGTCAAGTCTTTTTGCCAACAGGGCCTTTATTTAGGACGCAGTCTTAAATAATCTGTCCATGTTCAGAACATGCCACCGTTGAAGGATAGTGTTACCCCAATTTTTAAATGGGTATGTTATTTCGGACTCATTTCTTAAGGAATTTTTTGATGGTTTCTGAAAGGGCATTGATGGACAGGGGTTTTGAGATAACCGCATCAATATCCTTGTTGCCATCCTGGGCCAGGGCCGTGCGGCTGTCAAACCCGGTGGCGAGAATCACAGGAATATTGGGCCTGATTTTTTTGATCTCACGGGCCAATTGGGTTCCCTGGAGTCCGGGCATGGTCAGGTCTGAGATGACCAGGTCAAAGGATTCTGAATTTTTTTGGAAAGCTGCCAGGGCTTCCGTGGGGGATTGTAAAGCCATCGCTTGGTATCCAATTCTCTCCAGCATCATTTTGCCCAGATCCACCAGCATTTTTTCATCATCCACAAACAGAATCTTACCTTCTCCGGTGGCAATGGCATTGTTTACCACCTTGTTTTTTTTCTGCTCATCGGGAAAAGCAGGAAGATAGATGGTTATCTGGGTGCCTTTTCCCGGCTGGCTGTCCAGCACAACGGCCCCTTTGCACCGCGTGATAATGCTGTGTACTACGGAAAGACCAAGTCCCCTGCCATCCCCCCCTTGTTTGGTGGTGAAATAGGGATCAAAGATTTTATCTCTCAGTTCCGTTGTTATTCCCTTCCCATTGTCTTGTACATCAATGGTGACATAGTCGCCATGGGACAGGTTCAATTCATTGCTGGGGGTATAATTTTCAGCGGTGAGGGATATGTCTTTCATTTTTATGGAAATAGTTCCCTGATGGTCCTCCATGGCCTGGTATGCATTGGTTAACAGGTTGGTGATGATCTGGTAAATTTGATTGGGGGTTGCCAGTACACGACCTGTTTTTTGGGGAATATCGCTGTTAATTGTGATGGATGAGGGGATGGTTGCCCTGAGCATCTTGAGTTTTTCTTTGACCACAGAAGTCGGATTGATGGGGACGTGGGGTTGATCCTCATCTTCTTTGAGCCGACTGAAATCCAGTATCTGCATGGTTAGATTTTTAGCGCGGTTGCAGCCGTCAATGATTTTCTGGGTGAAGTGACTGGTTTTGGAGTCACTGCTTACATCCATCTGGAGCAGTTGGGTATAGCCCAGGATAACCCCCAGAATATTGTTAAAATCATGGGCAATGCCACCGGCCAAGGTTCCCAGTGCTTCCAGTCGTTGGACCTGGGTCAGTTGGGCCATGAGGCGTTCATTCTCTTTTTCGGACAGTTTGTATTCAGTAATATCTCTGTCAATGCCGCAGTACCCCAGAAGCGTTCCGTTGGCATCCAGCATGGGTCTGCCATTGGTGAGAAAACACAGGTGTGCTTTGTTTTTATGTTTTTTCCATATTTCAATATTTTTAAAGGGAAGACAGGCGTTGGTGCGGTGGGCGATACGTTTCTGAGTAATGGAATCTTTTTTTTCGTTGAACATGGCTGAAAAATGGATTTCATTGAGTTCTTCCATGGAGTAGCCCGTTATTTCCAATATGTTATCAGACACATAAGTGTATTCCCCATGGTGATCCATTTCCCAGATGAGATCCCCGATGTTGATGGTTATATCTTTGAATCGCTGTTCATTTTCAAGGAAATTGTTTTTCATTGCCTGGTTCTGACGCAGTTGCTGGTCCAGGGTTTGAATGTGCTGATAAACCCCCAGTGCCGTTGTGAAAACGGCATTAAGTTTTTGTGAACTGATTTCTGAGTCCAGGAATATGTCGTGGATGTCATAGTCTTCCAGCATCTGTTGATGTGAAACGGAATCCAATGTTTTTGTTTGAATAATAATTCGAATATTCTGGTTTTTCAGAGATTTTCGAATATAATGGATGAGCCATCGACCATCTGTTGTTGTTTTCCGGGACAGATGGAGCAGCAGTACAGCAATGTCCTTTTTTTTTGAAAAAAGGGTTTGAGCCCCATGGATGGAATTGACCTTGAGAAGGGAAATGGGTCTATCCTTAAAGATAAATTGGGAAAGGGTGGTGTTAATAAATGTCTGATTTTTTGGGTCCGGATCTACAATTAATACTTGCCAGGTATCCCTGGAAGAGGGGGGGGGCGTGTCAATGGATCCTGTTTTTTTTGAAGCGCTGTATTCCGGAAATTCTGGAGCCATAATTTGTTTACCCTTTTATCGAAATCTCGTCAGTCAGAAGTACTCTGTTTGCCTTGTGTCGATATTGTCTAAGATAGCATTTTTATTGACCGTTCTTATAATAATTGAGGAAGATGTCTATTTTGTCAATGTAATTTTGATGGTCTGGTGAAAAGTTTAACTTTCATCTTTTGAATACAAAATTTTGATGGGGCTGTGCGGTCAGTTTGCAGGGAGGTGGGCATGGGCATGGAAAACAATTGACACCAGTGGCATCTTCTATTAATTATGGCCTACCTTATTATAAAATCAGGGTTTGGTTCCAATACCTTTACCCATTTTGTTTTGGTTCAAATCCTATATATGGAGAAATTATGGAAAGTATAAAAGCATTGTCCGTGCTTGATGGAAGATACAAAAGACTAACCAATGAACTGGTGGATGTTTTTTCTGAATATGGTTTGATCAGACACCGGGTTCAAGTGGAAATTGAATGGCTCAAATTTATTCTCACCGACCTGAAATTGGCGGCACTGGATGGGGCACTGTATGAAGATAGGGTGGATGACATTGATGCCATTCTCAATGATTTCACCGAGGGGGATGCCCTCAGGATTAAAGAGATTGAGCGTACCACCAACCACGATGTCAAGGCCGTGGAATATTTCATCAAAGAAAAACTGGATCAAAAAGGCTTTAGTGACATCGGTGAATGGGTCCATTTTGCCTGCACATCCGATGATATCAACAATACGGCCTATGCCCTTATGCTGAAAAAAGGCAGGGATATTGCAACGGCGCTTCTGGCAGACCTGGTGGAAAAGGTTGAAGAAAAGGCCATGGCCTATAAATCCGTTCCCATGATGTCCCGCACCCACGGTCAGCCAGCAACCCCCACCACCGTGGGGAAGGAGTTTGTTAATTTTGCCTGGCGCTTCAACCGGGAGGTGACCATTTTAAAAGAGGCCACGGTGCAGGCCAAAATAAACGGGGCCACGGGAAGTTACAATGCCCATTTTTTTGTTTTTCCGGAAATTGACTGGATAGCGGCGGGGCAGCGGTTTCTCACCACCCATTTGCACCTGGAACCCCTTCTTTATACCACCCAGATCAATCCCAATGCCTCACTTTCATTTATTCTCCACGCCTTGATTCGATCAGCGGCGGCTGTGGTGGATCTGGACAGGGACATGTGGGGGTATATTTCCCTTGGGTATTTCAAGCAGCAACTGAAAAAAGGGGAGACCGGCTCTTCCACCATGCCCCATAAGGTAAATCCCATTGATTTTGAAAACAGTGAGGGGAACATGGGCATGGCCATCTCCATGATGGAACATATGGCCGTGAAGCTTCAAAAATCGCGATTCCAGAGGGATTTGACGGACAGCACCGTTTTAAGAGGGCTGGGCTCTCTTTTTGGGTATTATATCATCGGCATTAAAAACTGCATGAAGGGGTTGGGAAAGGTGGAGTTGAATCTGGCAGCCCTGGAAAAGGATCTTGGGGCCAACCAGGAACTTCTGGCCGAACCTTTTCAGACTGCCATGCGGGTGTTTGGAGAGTCCAATCCCTATGAACGGCTCAAGGATCTCACCCGGGGCCGGAAAATAGACAAAAAGACCCTGGATGTTTTTGTGGATAAGCTTGAAAAGGTGCCTGCTCCTTTTAAAGAGCGCATGCGACAACTGACCCCTGCCACCTATACCGGCCTTGCAGAACAGTTGGTGGACCATTATTTCAAGGAAAAGGGTTAAGAAAAAAATTTGTGGTCCTTAGCATGCTTGGTAATGGAGTCAATTACAGGGCAGGGGCAGGGTGTGTTTAATCCATGGGACCCCTAAGTACCTGCCTGGGTTTAGCCCCATCGGAAGGGCCCACAATGCCTTTTTTTTCCATGATGTCAATGATTCTGGCGGCCCGGTTGTAGCCCACCCTCAGGGCCCGCTGGATACCGGATATGGATGCCTGGCGGGTGGTCATGACCACTTCCAGGGCATCTTGGTATTTTTCATCGTATTCATCATTCTGATTGTCCTGTTCCGGCTCCTCCTGCTGCTCTGTGATAACGTCAAACAGATAATCCGGGGCCTGCTGGGCTTTGAGAAATGTGGTGATCTCAATGAGCTCTTCTTCGGACAGGTAAGTACCATGAACTCTGGTGAGCCGGGATGTGCCCGGGGGTACAAAGAGCATGTCCCCCATGCCAAGCAACGTCTCAGCCCCATTGGAATCAATGATGGTTCTGGAGTCTGTCTTGGAGGAGACCTGGAAAGAAATTCGGGTGGGGAAATTGGCCTTGATGATACCTGTCAGCACATCCACCGAAGGTCGCTGGGTGGCCAGGATTAAATGGATACCCGCAGCCCTGGCCATCTGGGCAAGACGGGTGAGGGAAAGTTCCACATCCCGGGAGGCGGTCATCATCAAGTCTGCCAGCTCATCAATGATGATGACAATATAGGAAAGCGGTTCCGGTGGTGCATCGTCCCCACCCATGCCTGAATCCATGCCTTTAATTTTCTGGTTGAACTGCTCGATATTTCTCACCTGGTACTTGGCCAGAAGATCATATCTTCGTTCCATCTCCCGAACCATCCACTGGAGGGCTGTGGTGGCTTTTTTCATGTCTGTGATCACCGGGGTGATAAGATGGGGAATGTCGTTATACAAAGACAGCTCAATGCGTTTGGGGTCAATCATTAAAAATTTAACTTCATCCGGGTTTGCCCTGTAAAGGATGCTGGTGATCATGGCGTTGAGCCCCACGCTTTTTCCCGTTCCTGTGGCCCCGGCAATGAGCAGATGGGGCATGCTTTCAAGCTGTACCACCACCGGATTACCAATAATATCCTTGCCAAGGCATATGGGCAGTTTGGAGGGGCAGTTGATGAAATCCTCTGAGCTGACAATGTCAATAAAGGGGACAATGCTTTTTTTGAGATTGGGAATTTCAATGCCCATGACATCTTTTCCCGGTATGGGGGCAACGATGCGGATGCTGTAGGCACTTAAGGCCAGGGCAAGGTCATCGGCAAGGTTAACAATTTTGCTGATTTTAATGCCAGGATCCGGCTTGTATTCAAAGGTGGTGATCACCGGTCCGGGGGATACCCCCATGACCTCGCCCTTGATGCCGAAATAGCCTAATTTTTTCTCCAGCAGTTCCGCATCCCGTCGGATGCTTTCATGGTCAACTTCTGTCTTGCTGTTGATGTTTTTTAAAAATCCCAGAGAGGGCAGCTGATAGGTCTCTTCCGTGGATTCTTCTTCCATGGACGGGCTATCATTTGTCTGTGAGTGTGAATAGGTAACTGCCGTATGGATGGGGAAACTGCCCATGGCAGCGGGGAGTTCATGGCAGGAGATCTTTTGTTTTCCAGATGTTTTCAACATGGAGGTCTCTTCCATGGTATCTTGTTGCTGGGGATCTGCTATTTTTGCCGGAGGGGTGTCTGATTCGGTGGCTTTATATGATGTTTCCATGTTGGCTGGCATGGTTGCCGTATGGATGTTCTCTGTTTCTGGAGCCCTCATCTCTACATTCTGGGCCTTGCTTGCGGGGACTGGGGTAGCCATTTCCACATCTGGGACTTCGTTTATGGGGTCTGGCTCGGTCATTGCCACACCCTGGACCTCGTTTGCGGAGGTTGGGGCGGTCATTGCCGCATTCGGGACCTCACTTGCGGGGGCCGGGGCTGCCATTGTCGCATTAGGGATTTCGTTCATGGGGGCTGTTGCTGCGGCCACCTCCATACATGGGACAGCATTCATGATTTCTGGAACCGCATCCTGTGCTTCTGGGGGGATATCTACAAGAGGTGAGCTGTTTGACACTTCACTGGAAGAGGTGCCGGGAAACTCAGGTGCAGTGGGTACTGTTTTTTGAACAGATGGCGGTGCTGCCTGGTGCATCCTATGGGCCTCGGACATGGGGGGTGCTTGTAGACTTTGCCCGGGTTCTTTTGTCGGTAGGGGGGAATCCGTTGTTGACGATTTGGAACGCAAAGGTGTCTCTACGCGTTCACGTGTTTTCATGGGGGCTGGTATTTTTACGGGTTCAGGTACCTTTGAGGGCTCAGATACTTTTGAGGGCTCAGGTGCCTTTGCCCTTGGGGGGCTGGGAATATTCGTTTTTTCAGATTCTGGAGAAGGACCATGATATTTGTTTAAAATGGGATCTGATAAAGATGTATTTGCTTTTTGATAATTTCCTGCAGTGTCAGATGCCAAAGGCATTTTTGTCACCGAAGGTTTTGGCTGTGTTGGGGAGGTTGTGTTTGGGATTGGTTCCTGGGATACCTGTTGCTGCCCTTTGGGCTTCACATCCCCAAGACTCCTGGTTTTTTTTTCCAGGGTCTGTGTCAATGTCTCCAGACGATCTCTCATCTCAACATATTTTTTGCTCAGGTTGAGGTTGGCAAGTAACACGAGGACATGGGGATTAACCGATACGCCTGCCTTGCCTATGGATTCCTCCGCTTTCACCAATTCAGAGACCATCATTTGGGCAATGTGATGAATATTGTCCGTGGAGCCGGAGTCCTCTACTTTAAAGCTGTATTCACCGCATAGGGACCGGATGGTTAATACGTCGTTGTCAATTTTATAGCTATTTTTTTCCAAAATATTCACTCGATGTCCACTTTTCAAATGGTTGAAAAAGGTGCCCCTGAAATTAAGTAGCTTTCATGAAGGATCATCAGGGGAGTTGACATTTGATGCCATGGAGGTCATCCCCGACATTTTTATCTGCTCGTTTCTATTCCATAGCACATTTTATGTGAAGGGTTCAAATTTTAACTGGACCTGCCAATCAAATAAGGAAGCAACTGCTTTGAAAACGTATGAAAATTTGGAAGAGCTCTGTCCAGAAAGGCTTGGAATTATCTACCAGGACAAAGATCTTGTTGTCGTGAATAAACCCGCAGGACTACTGGTTCATAAAAGTGCCATGGACAGGCATGAGACTCGATTTGCCTTGCAGATGACAAGGGAACAGATCGGCCAGCGGGTCTATCCTGTTCATCGGCTGGACAAACCGACTTCAGGGCTTTTGGTTTTTGCATTGAACCGTAATGCGGCCCGGGAGATTTCCCTTCAATTTCAAAAAAAACAGGTAAAAAAAGCCTACTTGGCGGTGGTACGGGGATATCTCCAGGGCACCGGCATCATTGATCATTGGTTAAAAAATATTAAAAAAGGTAAGTTTAAAAATAAAATTACCCATGGGGGCAGCCAAACTGTGCAAGAAAACGGGTATCCCCAATGCAACACCGCCTGTGAGCAAAACCCCGATGGCAGAGGCCAGCAGGGGGACAGCATGGAACCCTTACCAAAACAATCCGCTGTCACCGATTATGCCGGTCTGGCAACGGTGGAATTGCCCGTATGTGTGGATAAATATCCCACTGCCAGGTACTCCCTTGTAGCTCTTTATCCCGGCACGGGACGACGGCACCAGCTCCGGCGGCATATGAAGCATCTCTCCCACCCCATTGTGGGAGATACCATCTATGGGAAAAGCTGTCACAATGATTTTTTTAAAAATAAGTTTCATTGCAAGGGCTTGCTTCTTTGTGCGGTTAACATTTGTTTCTTCCACCCGGTTACTGGAACAAAGATCAATTTATGGGCAACGCCGGATAAGCGGTTTCAGTTGGTCCTAACCCATTTGGGATGGGAGGATGCCGTGGTGAATTTCAAGGAAAGCCTGTCTTCGCCCATTATTTGAGAATTTGGGCGCCAGAAATCCCAAATTTGTTGATCAATCCTGTTTTGTACTTCTTTTGTCAAGGCGTACGAAAACAAGAGATAAGAATCTAAATTTTTATTATTTCAGGGGACTGGTTGCAGTGTTCCATAAATTTAATAAGGTCAGCAGGGGCAATGGTCGTGGTGGCTGTATTCACCAAGGGATGAAAATTAAGCAGATCATTTTCCATCAGTTCTTCGTCCAGTATGATTTTGACAGGCTGGTCCTGAATGTTAATCACAGCAAAGGGGGTGACTGCACCGGGAATCACACCCAGCACCTCCATGAGCAGGTCAGGTTTACCAAATGAAGGACTTTTGGCCCCTATCTTTTTTGCCAGTTCTTTGATTTGAATGGATTTGTCTGAAAGGGTGACCACCAGGAACAGATTTTTCTTTTTATCCTTAAAAAATAAATTTTTACTGTGAACCCCTTCAATACCCTCATGGTGTTGATCCGCCTCTTCAACGGTGTACACCGCTGGGTGTTCATGGTTCACATATTTAATACCAATATTTGATAATACGTCCAGTAATTCATCTTGACTTTGCAGCATGTTGTTCCTCTCTTTTAATTCAATTTATATTTGGAAAAGTAGACAGTATGTAGCGCTGTGAACATCTAAAATCAAGTCATAATCTTTTTTGTGATAACCTGTATGGCAGATTGGTCCGCCACAACGAAAATTGAAACTCTCATGATTCCAGTCAATTGTGTGTAATTTAATACAAAAAGTAGGAGAAGATTGCAGGCTTGATATTGACTTGGATGAAAAGGAAAACTATACTGGCTTGCAAAAGTCAGAACCAAGACCAATGGCTCCTATTGGAATGAAAAATATTTCTGGTAGGAGTTTGTTTTTTAACCCCGGCCATTGATCATTGACATTCAGTAATAAATGACACAAGAGGAGTTTGATCGTGTTGCAAAAATTATTATGCATTGCATTCGGTGGTGCATTGGGGGCATTGGCCAGATATGGCTTGTCCGGTGCCGTCCAGAAATGGCTGGGATCAGGCTTTCCCTGGGGAACGGCCGCGGTGAATATTCTGGGCAGCTTTTTGTTCGGTTTGCTTTGGGCCTTTGCCATGGGCAGAGGCAATCTTAATACTGATATTCGGTCCATGCTTTTTGTTGGTTTCCTTGGCGCATTTACCACCTTTTCTACCTTTATTTCCGAAACAGGTCAACTGATGGTAGCCTCCCAGATGCTCATGGGGATAGGGAATGTCATGTTTCAACTTCTGGCTGGAACTGGAATGTTTTTTATTGGCATGGCATTGGGAAGGGCCATATAACCGCCACGGTGGACCGATGTTCTGACCAAATCCTAACAAAACAATGCCAATGACTTAAGTGGCGGATAAACCGGGAGTGATACAACCATATGCAAACAAAAATGGAACTGCTTCGAATTTACATTGGTGAGAGTCAGCGATATGGACGCAAACCCCTTTATGAAGCCATTGTGGAAGAAGCCCATAAGCGTAGTCTGGCCGGAGCCACGGTGATCCGGGGGATCATGGGGTTTGGAAAGAACAGTGAAATCCGCACATCAAAAATTTTAAGACTCTCCGAAGACCTGCCCCTTGTGATTGATGTCGTTGATGAACCTGACAAATTGGCACAATTTGTTCCCGTGCTTAATGACATGATCAAGCAGGGGCTTGTGATATCGGAAAGCATCAACGTTTTGATCAATCGCCATGGCCAAGAGGAACAAGGAGATCCTTCTCCCCCAATCATTACGAAAAAACCTCCAGGGGCCTCCACCAATGACATTCATATCTATACAGACGGCTCTGCCATTGGAAACCCGGGTCCCGGTGGTTATGGTATTATTTTGATACTTGATGGCGAAGATACGGAATCTTCCCAGGGGTTTGAATATACCACCAACAATCGAATGGAAATGCTGGCAGTCATAACGGCCCTGGAAAAAATCCCGGAAACCCTTAGAACAAGGAAGGTCGTTGTCCACAGCGATTCCCAGTACACCATTAACGGCATCACCAAAGGGTGGGCAAAGAGCTGGAAAAAACGTGGCTGGAAAAAATCGGATGGGAAACCTGCACTGAATCCTGATTTATGGAAAAGAATGCTTGGCATCACAGAACAATATTCGGGGTTGACGTTTAAATGGGTCAAGGGCCATGCTGGCCATCCCTTGAATGAAAGGGTGGACCAGTTGGCCAACAGGAGTGCACGAAATACTGTGGGACGTCTGGTGGATGAGGGGTATGATCGGAAATAAACTTGGGATGTCGATATCTACCTTGTTGCCATAACTCATAAACTACCAAAGGAGTCTTGTATGAAGCCGTGCACCACCACCGCCATCAACAACGCAATGGTGATGACCATGGAACCCGGAAAAGCCATTGTGGAAGAGGGGTCCATTTTAGTTGAGGGGGATTGCATTGCCGACATTAGATCCGGGACCGGTTTTCCCTCTGCCCCCCACCGCCAGGTCATTGACGGCACCCACCTTCTGGTTATGCCGGGTCTTGTGAACTGCCACACCCATTTGCCCATGTCTCTGTTCCGGGGTCTTGCCGATGATCTGCCCCTGGATATCTGGCTCCATGAGCACATGTTTCCCGCCGAAGCAGCCCAGATGAGCCCGGCCATTGCCGAAAAATGGGCGCTGCGCTCCTGCCGGGAACTGCTTTTGTCCGGCACCACCTGCTGCTGTGACGGTTATTTTTATGAAGACCATGTGGCAAAGGGGGTTGAAAAATCGGGCATTCGGGCGGTGCTGGGCCAGGGGGTCATGGATTTTCCCGCACCCGGGGTTCCAGATCCCGGAGAAAATATCGCCGTTGCAGAAAAATTTATTGATAAATGGAAAAATAAAAATCCTCGAATCCACCCCTCCATTTTTTGTCATTCCCCTTACACCTGTTCGGCCAGAACCCTGAAACGCGCCAAAGAGATGGCGGACTCCCGGGAGGTCCTTTTTCAGGTTCATGTGGCAGAAACTCGCAATGAAATGGAGCTTATCCTTTCCAACCAGGGAGAGAGCGCAGATTCTGTGGTGCAATATCTGGATGGGCTTGATATTTTGAATCGCCACACCCTCATGGTCCACTGTGTCTGGCTGGATGAAAAGGACATTGACATTGTAAAAAGGAAACATTCCCCTGTGGTGCATTGCCCTGAAAGCAATATGAAGCTGGCATCGGGGATCGCACCGGTGCAGTCTCTCATGGCAGCGGGCATAGAAGTGGGTCTGGGAACGGATGGCAGTGCCAGTAATAATAATCTGGACCTTTTTTCAGAAATGGATATGGCGGCAAAGCTTCAGAAGGTGGCCCTGGATGATCCCTGTGTTCTGAAGGCAAAATCCGTGGTGGAGATGGCCACCCTGGGCGGTGCCCGAGTGTTGGGCCTGGACCAGCACATCGGGTCCCTTGCCGTGGGAAAACAGGCAGATCTCATTGCCATTAATCTGCGCCAACCCCATCTGGTGCCCTTGTATGATCCCTATTCCACACTTGTTTACAATGCCAGGGGATCGGATGTGATTCATGTGATGGTGGGGGGTGTTTTCCGGATTGAAAACCGAATATGGATGGCAGACTATAGTTCCGGTCAAATGACTTGATATTTGTGACATTCTCATGTAGTATAATCGCTCCGAAGTTTACCTACAATCAATTAGGAGCATAGTCATGG
>JASFYZ010000052.1:0-12222 GCA_045046665.1 Desulfobacterium sp. | reverse complement strand
CATGTCTATGGAACGGTTAAAAAGGTTAGGGGGCACCCGGCAAATATGAAACCGATAGGTTCCGGCCCTTTCAAGCTGGAGGCCTTTGTTCCCGGAAAAGAGATTCGACTGGTAAAAAACAAAGACTTTTTTATCAAGGGCCGTCCATATATGGATCGCCTGACCATCAAAATTATCCGCAATACCCTGGAAGAATCCCTGGCTATGGAGACCGGCGACATTCAGATGATGGCGAGTTTTCAGGACTTCAATGAGTTAAATCACCTGCGGAGTCTGGATAATCTGGTGGTCATAGAAAGCAGTTTCAAAGGCATCGGGCCCATTTGCTGGCTTGCCTTTAACCTCCGAAATAAACCGTTTGATGACGTGAGGGTCAGGAAAGCCATAGCATACACCATCGATCCCAGATTTATTGTCGATACCCTGTTCAAAGGGGAAACGGCCGTGGAAACCGGTCCCATTTCATCCAGCAGCCCTTTTTATTCATCCGATGTAAATCCCTATGCGCAGGATTTTGAAAAAGCCAATCGTTTATTGGACGAGGCTGGGTATCGCCGTAACGAAGCGGGAAAGAGATTTTCTTTTCGTATAACATACATGACTGAAAAAACGGGAATCAATCAGGAACTCGCTGAATACCTGCGAGAAATTTTTTTGAAAAACCTGGGAGTGGAAGCCATTATTGAGCATCCTGAAAATTTTAATGACTGGGTTCAAAAAATATCCAATTGGGACTTCGATGTGACCCTGGACGATGTCTATAATTGGGGGGATCCGGTGATCGGGGTCCACCGGACCTATTTGAGTTCCAATATCCGAAAGGGCGTGATCTGGTCCAATACACAGGGGTATCGCAACCGGGAGGTCGATTCGATTCTTGAGCAGGCCGCTTCAGAGCTTGACTTTAAAAAACGCTATGCCTTGTACAGGGAATTCCAGAAAATAATAGTCGATGAGCTTCCGGTGTACCCGATCTACAAACCCTTTTTTGCCGTGGCCCATGACAAAAATTTGGGTGGTACCAATCAAAGCATCTGGGGGGTGATGACGCCCATGGATACGGTCTATTGGAAACAAGGGAAAAAATGAAATTATTCGGGAAAAATATTGCCTCGGGTATCTCCTTTAAAGTATCCTTGGGGTTGGTTTTGATTGTCCTGGTGGCATTTGTTGCAAGCGGTGTAGGCAAACTCTATTTTGACAAATCAGCTATCCTGTTTAAAACCATTTCAAAGGATCAACTCCCCCTGCTGATTGCCACCTCAAAACTGACCAAGGAAGTGGAGGGACTGATTTCCGGAGGATCGACCCTTGTTCTTACCCAAAATGTACTTCTCCTTGAATCGCTCGCTCGCGGCATTGCGGAGGAGCACGAAAAAATCCAGGGCCTTATCTTAGAATTAAGCACTGCAAATGCGGATATGCCTGGCCTGTCAAGAAAATCTCAACAAATTTTTGAGGACTTACAGGCGCTTGCGCAACTGATAGAAAAAGATATTCAAACCGGCCAGCGCATCCTTCAAATTTCAATTTATATGAGAAATATATGGGAATCGCTGGTTATGGAAAAGGATAAACAGCAAGCGAAATCGACTTGTCATATTCGAGAGTTGTTCCTGGAGGTATTCAGTCTGTTGCGGGATGTGACTAATGTCTCAGACCGTCAGCGACTGTTTGAATATGAAAGCCAGATTGTTGATATGAAAAAGGGGATTGATGAAATGTTGAAGGGTGAGCATTTCGAAAAATCGCCATTTGCGCATTACATGAACACCTTGAAACGCTATGGGTTGGGGGAGAAAGGCCTGTTGGCCCTCACTGCAAAAAGTTTAAAACAGAAAATGTTGATTCAGGACAAGCTGGTTCAAATTTCATTTCTGTCCGATGAACTGGTGAAAAAGACGGAACAGATATTTTCAAATGTTTCAGTGGAAATCCAACAGCAAAGTCAAAAAGTTACGAATGAAATAGAATGGGTTGGAAAACTTTTCCTGCTGATTCCGGTTGTTATTATCGTCAGTGCCATTTTCATATTTCTGTTTATCCGCCGTTCGGTCATCGGTCGCATTCTGGCCCTTGAGCAGAATATGAAAGCCCATGTTCAGGGAAATCCCCTTCCCATTTCCATCGAGGGAAATGATGAAATCGCAAGCATGGCACAGTCTGTTTCCTATTTTATCGAAAAACGCCAGGAGTATGAAACCACCTTGCAGGATGCCAGGCTGACTGCGGAAAAGGCAAACCAGGCCAAGAGTGTGTTCCTGGCCAATATGAGCCACGAACTCCGCACCCCGCTCAATGCCATTCTGGGATTTTCCCAGCTCCTGAGCCGAAGTAAGTCCCTTTCCTCCCATGACATGGAGTCTCTGGATACCATTCATCGGAGCGGCGAGCACCTCCTCAGCCTTATCAATCAGGTCCTGGATCTTTCCACCATTGAAGCGGGAAGGTTGATCCTGAATGAATCCGATTTTGATCTCTACGCTCTGCTGGATGAGATTGGAGATATGTTTCGAATCCGTGCCGTGCATGAACAACTGAACCTCGTTCTTGAACGGGACGACAAGGCTTTCCGGGTTATTCGAACCGATCCGGTAAAACTTCGGCAGGTGCTCATAAACTTGCTGAATAACGCGTTTAAGTTTACAGAAAAGGGCACCATTACCATGCGCGTGGACGTGGAGGAAAACAATGGTGACCCCCTTGGGGAGGAGGGCTCATCCCTGCAACTCAAATTTGAAGTGGAAGATACCGGAACAGGGATGGCCCACTGGGAATTATCGAAAATTTTCAATGCCTTTGAACAGACAGACACCGGTCGTCTGGCAAAGGAAGGGACCGGGCTCGGGTTGACCATCAGCCGAAGATTTGTTGAACTTATGGGCGGGCATACCACCGTGGAAAGTGAAGTCGGCAGGGGGACACTGTTTAAATTTGATATTTGCGTCAAAACTACCCATTCCACGGCAGCGGAAACCATCGCGCCCCTTCGAAAAGTCGTTTCTCTGGAACCGGGGCAGCCCCGTTACCGGATTATGGTGGTGGATGATAATCCTATGAACAGACTCCTCCTCATCAGGCTTCTGGAGATTTTTGAATTTGACCTGCAGGATGCGGAAGATGGCCAGCGGGCAGTTGATCTTTACAGGGAATGGCATCCTCATCTTATCTTCATGGATATGCGGATGCCGGTAATGGACGGATATGAGGCCACAAAGACCATTAAATCTGAAGATGGGAAACGGTCAACAAAGGTTATTGCCATCAGTGCCAGCACCCTGAAAAGAAAACAGGTTGCCATCCTGGCAGCCGGATGCGATGAGTATATCTCCAAGCCCTTCAGGGAGGCGGATATCTATGAGGCTATGGAAAGACACCTCGGTGTTCGTTGGGTCTATGAAGATATTCGCGGGTCTGAACAGGAAAGCACCACCAAAGAACCGGAAGACTGGCAGGCTCTGTTCTCCACGATTCCGGTACCATTACAGGTAAAACTGAAAGACGCATTATTACGTGCGGATATGGGGGCCATTGATCTGTCCATCGTACAAATAGCAGAGCAATCCCCCCGTCTTGTGGTGAAGTTGCAGGAATGGGCGCATGATTTTGAATATGAATCAATTCTGTCCCTGATGAAGGGTGGTAATGAGGAGTAAAATAGCATGAATATACACGGTGGAAATATCCTGGTGGTTGATGACACCAAAGAGAATCTTAGAATTCTGGTGGAGGCCCTGGGGAGCAACGGATACAAGGTCCGCCCGGCCCTGAACGGGCAGATTGCCCTCGAAGCGGCCAGGAAAGAAATCCCCGATCTCATCCTGCTGGACATCATCATGCCCGGAATGGACGGCTATGAAGTATGTGATGCGCTGAAAGCGGACACGCACCTCAGAGACGTACCGGTAATTTTCATCAGCGCATTGGGTGAGGTGGAAGACAAGGTGAAAGGGTTTTCAGTCGGGGGAGTGGACTATATCAACAAACCCTTTCAGGTGGAAGAGGTTCTGGTCCGGGTTAAAACACACCTGACGCTGAGAAATCTCACGAAGGTGCTTAAAGATAAGAACACCCGTCTTCAGCAAACAAACGAGGCACTTCAAGGCGCACTTGATGAAATAAAGACCCTCAGAGGAATCATACCCATATGTAGCCACTGCAAAAAAATCCGTGATGATAAAGGATATTGGGAACAGATTGAAGCTTATATTTCTGATCACTCTGAAGCTCAATTCAGCCACGGGATCTGCCCTGATTGCGCCCAAGAGCTTTATCCCGACTTTAACTTTTATGAAGAGTAAAAAAGGTTATTCTACTTGTGTGATCACCTCTCATCGGACACTGGAGTATCCCGAGAACAGCCCCCATTGCCTCAAAGCGAGTCTTCTCCTGGAAAGGACCAAGGAATTATATTTCATTTCAGATCAGACAATGCCATCAATACCCACGCCCTCAAGGATTTCAAGCTCCTTGATAATCAATGAAATGTACTTTTTTTATTTGCTGGAGGTGATACCGGGCTCTCCTGGCAAGCCGTGACGGGCATAAATGGTCAGTACCGCTTCCCACAGGCGCAGCATGGTTGCATGGTGGGAAAGATACTTGTAGGCACGGGCATAATTGTGTTTTATCAGGGGCTCCCTGACACCCGTATCCAGCACATCATCTATCCATTGGAACAGGACATCAAATCCTGGAATGCCCGAAAAATCGCAGGATTTAAAATCGTTAACAGATCGATATTCAATTAGCTCCTGGAGAAATTTAAACCTCATTCCAAAGGTGCGTATTTCTATATCTTCAGTAAGGGGGATAAAGGAGTTAAGTCCGGAACACATGAAAAAAGGAATGCACTTGTGGGCCATCTCATTGAGCGCGTTTTCCCATCCACCGGCACTGCTGGCCACCACCCCCACCGATGGCAGGACTGCCATGTTGCTGTACACCTCATCCAGTCGCTCCATGGAAAATCCTTCTCCCAGATGAATGTAGGTCAATCCCAGGGCATGGGCAAATTTCACAGATTCCATAAAATAGGGGCGATCGTCGATATTGGGGTGGGTGACCACAAAGGCCACCTTGCAATTGCGGGTTTGGCCGTAAACATGGGCAATGAGCATGGCCTCCCTCAATCGTTTCCGGTATACCGGACGTACCGGGGAGAGAAAAAAGATCGTCTCAGGGGGCAGGGAACATTGTTCGTAGGTGTATGAATCCCCTCCGGGCCGAACCGCGTTACCGGCAAGGTAGTCCAGAAAGCCGGGTTCAGGTGCCGGTAATAACTCTGGGGTTTTGGAGGTGAAATCAAGAAAGTCGGGAATCTCATAGACATGTTTTTCCAACACACCGTATTTGTATATAAAATTGGCCCGTTGGGTGGGGTTGAGTACAATGTGGTAAAGATTGTTTAAGATATAGGGTCCACCGGAGTAGGGTTGGTCCAGAGGATTCGCCGAAATAACCTCCAGGGCAAAGTCCTTGATACGAGAGATTTTTTCAGGACGTTCCGCATCAGGATCAGCAGCATGGCTTAGAAATCCCCGGTTGGGGTATTTTTCAATCAACTCCCGGATGGCCACGGCAGCTGCTGGGTGGGCGTGGCGCAGGGAGACCAGATTGTAGACAAACACCGGCGTATTGTCAGCAATGCCTTGAAGTACGGCATCAAGGGTATCCCTGATTTTATTCTTATGGGCATTGAACAGCATGAGCCACGCGTCGTCATCCACCTCTTTAATTCCCTCTCTCTCCTGGCCGTGGGTAAACTGATTGGCAAACAGCACCTGGGAATCGGGGTGATAAAAGTCAAGCTCCGGCACAATGGTGCTGCCATGATCCCCAGGAGCAAGCAGTCCATATTCGGTCTCTTCCCGCCCGGCAATTACATGCATACCCATGTCCAGCTCATTGAGCAGAGACAGATACTCCTCTTTCTGCATAGCCACGCCGTCCAGTCCGCCATGACGCATGATGATAACCGGGCAGATCAGATCTTTGTAATCTCCGGGGTATTGGGGTGTTGTGCTATGGTTCATTGGGGGGAATCTCCTTTCCCGGCAATAATGGTACTGAAAAAATTTAAAAAAGCGGTGAACTGCTGTTTTTTGTCAAAACAATTCTCCATGAGTCGCCGTGCATTGCCAGCCATAATATCATAGTTCTCCTTATCAGACCAGATCTGCAAAATGGCCTGGGAAAATCCCTGGACATCTCCAGGTTCAACCATTTCTCCGGTTTCTGTTGGTTTTACAACCTCGGGGATACCGGCAAGCTTGCTGGCAATTACCGGCAGCTCCATGGCCATGGCTTCCAGCAGAATATTGGGCAACCCCTCCTTATTCAGGCTTGAAAGCATTACAATATCAACACATTCAAACAGGTAGACCGGTTCCGCTGTAAAGGGAAAAAAGGAGACATGGTGAGACAGTTGCATTTTTTCCACCATCTCTTTGAGCATCAATTCGTCGGGACCGTCCCCCACCAGCAGCAGGTGAACCCCGGGAAGCTCCTCTTTAACTGCGGCCACGGCCTGCAACAGAATGGGCAGCCCCTTGCGTGCTTCAAATGATCCGGCATACCCCAGCAGGGGAGATGCCTCCCGGGGCACGACATATCTATTCCGGGCCTCCTGGCGGCGGCTGTCATCCCGGCTAAAAAGATCAATGTCTGTACCCTGGTAAATCAGTTCAACTTTATTTTCGGGGATTTTATAACTGTCCACAAGGTATCGTCGCGTAAAGTCGGTGATGGCAATGACCCGGGAGGGCAGGGTTTCGTCGGGCAGATAAAATTCACGCAGATACTCCGGGACGATGGTACCGGTTTTGGGTATCAGGATGGTGGGAAGGTTAAACTCTTTTATGACCCGGGAGGCAAATACCGAACAGTGAAATTCCCTGCGGGGGGGATGAACCGTGCAGATGGCTACTTGGGATTCGGCAAGGGCCCGGGCCCAGATGCGACGATTTTCTTCATCTTCCGCCACCACGCCATCAAAATCATAGGAGACAATGGTTGCCCCAAGCTCCTTGCACCGGGGAGCTACCCAGCTATCCAACGGGGACAGGATAGTCACCTTGTCACCTGCAGAAATGAATGCCCGGGTGGCCTCGGTAACCCAGATCTGGGTACCGCCATGGAGTTTTGTATCTTCGATAAAGCAGATATGCATGTGCTCTCCTTCGGGCCTGGTTCAGCCCCTGTTCAGCCCGGCCATTTGTCCATGGCACGGCGCCAGGTTATTGATTGCATCATTAAGGTTAGATTTCAACGCATTGGAATTATATCGTGCCGACACTGCCCGGCGATTATGCCGCGCATGTGCATTGTATTTTTTCGGATGGAGAAGCAGGGTTTTTATCTCATTGAGCAGTGACAACGAAAAATGCTGTTCCGGAAAAAGGATGTAGTGAATTTTTAACCCAGGGGGAAGATGCACTCCTATCACTTCATTGAATGTCTGTTCCGGCTGGTAACGGCTGCACACAACAGGAATCCCGGATGCCCCTCCCTCCAGAATAGGCAGGCCCCGGCCTTCGGTTTCACTGGGCAGAAAAACCATATCTGCCATTTTATAGATTTCATCCATGCCCAACTGGCGGAAGCCCTGGCAGGTAAAACTGTCATGGAATTCATGTCCCACGGAAAAAGCCGTAAAAAGACGCCGGGCAATGTGCCGGGGAAGTGCATCCTGGAGCTTTTTAAATGTCAGAAGGATTTTTTCAAGGTCTGCCTGGTGCTCCATGGGCACCGGCCCGGTGACATGAATCGTCAATGTCCGTTCTGGGCAAGAGTCAAAGGCGAGCTTGAAATCGGTGTGGGAAAAAAGCGCCTCCATGAGTTCCCAATTTTTAAAAATGCGTTTTTTTGCAACAATACGTGTGGGCTGGAGAAGGTAGAGTGCCTGGGAGGTTGTGATCTCCAAAGGAGAAGCATCATCGGCACCACATACCACCGGTATCTGATTGGCCATCCAGTGATCTATCTGTTCCAGAAACAATACCACCGGTGTGGGTTTTATAACGGGGGATCCCCGGGAAAGGATATGTGCCATTTTAAGACGATGAAGGGTTTTTTTCTCCGGGGGACAATGGGTAAAAAATTCATCATCAATGCTGGTGCCCATGGGGAACAGACGGGAGGAGGGAACTCCATATTGATGGGACAGGCTCTGGATCTGTTGGTTATTAATGTTCAGTTGTAACCATTTTTCGCCATTCCAGGGGAGAATACGTTGAAATAATTTAAAAAAAGGTCTGTTCTTATGATTGGTAAAAAAATGATCCCGTAGCCCCGGGGGCGCATTAGGGTTTTGTTTGCACGCCGGGCAACCGCCTTCCCAGAAAAAATCATGATTTGAATTGAGCACATTGACACCTGTGCTTTCAGATGCCAGCACAATGGCCAGGGCCGAGGCCAGGTTGCCCGGATTGGAATTAACATTTACAGGAATCAGGAGATCAATGTTCTGGTTTTGAATATAGCGGATCAATCGGCGGGCCGAGGTCAGGGCCTGGTGCCAGATTTCCGTGGCTATTTTGTTGGAAAGGGCGCTGCCAGATGGCATGGGCTCAAAAAAAAGTTTCTGAAACCATTTGCCTTCCTGCCATTTATTCCATCCGTCAAAGTGGGGAATCCTCAGCCGGGGAGCGTTCTGGGGGATAAAGACATCGGCCTGTTTGAAAAAATTACCTCCGATGAAATGAATGGGAAGAGGGAATTCTTTTCGCTCAAAAAGTTCAGTGAGGCATTGGGCATATTTGGCGATCTCAATGGTGACCCCGTCAATACCGTAATTAAAGGTAATAAATGCAATGGCCCTGGGAAACAGGGGTGCAGATACACTGTTCGTATTGTGACCTGTTGAAAGATCAGAAACGCGGGAGTGGGTGGCAATATTATCCAGAACGGTGTTGATTTTGTCCCAGGAAAAGATCCCGGTATGGTTGGGTAATGTCATCATGGTCTTAAGCTCCTCAAAAAGTATGTATTTAATAACCTTTTTAGATCATTTGTGTCAATTCAATTGTGGGGTTGTCTAAATTCGCCACTTCTATTTGTTCAGTTTTTTGATCTCGTTATGGTTGTTGAAAATCCTTTCAAGACAAACCTTTCAATATAAACCAACATGAGAGGGCAGCCTGTCACAACGAAGATAGAAAATGGACCCATCCCCCGTTGGGGGCCGTGTTGTCGGTACTTTGATGCTGTATTTTTTTATAAAATCAGCAATTCTCTTCTTTCCCTGTCATTAACTTTCAATCTCGTCTCTGATTTGCTACATTAGTATCGCATGAGCACCAAAATATAATATGTTCATGGCAATTACAATTTTATTGGGTATGTGATAAAGTTGAACAATTGTCTGTTCTTGAGACTTGGTTCGTGGCCACCCGCAACATGGCCGACGCTGGCATCAAGTCCATTATTTTAACCACCGGCAGGAGATATTGCATTATGTTGGCCCTATCCTTGTGTGATTTACACAAAACCTATAAAGGCGGGTTTAAAGCCCTCAAAGGTCTTTCCCTGGATGTTGAGGAAGGGGCTTTCTACGGACTGCTCGGCCCCAATGGTGCCGGAAAAACCACGGCCATCGGCATTATCACCTCCCTTGTCACAAAAACTTCTGGTTCGGTGAAGGTGTTTGGTGTTGACATTGACAAGGATTTTTCCGCGGCAAAAAGATTGATAGGGGTGGTGCCCCAGGAATTTAATTTTGCAATATTTGAAAAAGTTCAGGATATTGTCACCCAGCAGGCGGGCTACTATGGAATTACCCGGAATGATGCATTAATCCGTTCGGAAAAATACCTTAAAAAACTGGGGTTGTGGGATAAACGTAACGTGGCAGCCCGGGAGTTGTCCGGGGGGATGAAGCGTAGACTCATGATTGCCCGGGGCCTGGTCCACGAACCAAAGCTTTTGATCCTGGATGAACCCACCGCCGGGGTGGATGTGGCGTTGCGAAGGGGGATGTGGTCCTTTCTTGAGGAGCTCAATGGACAGGGACGGACCATTATTTTAACAACCCACTACCTTGAAGAAGCGGAGAACCTCTGTGACCGCATTGCCATTATCAACAACGGAAAAATCGTTGAGAACACCAGTAAACGAGAGCTGTTGCATAAACTGGATAAAGAAACCTTTCTCTTTGAAACCCGTAACCCCGTGACAGCGGTGAAGGCTTTGGACAATATGGAAATTTCCCTGGTGGATGACACCACTATAAAAGTGACGAAGAACCGGTCCCAATCAATCAATTCTATTTTTGAGCATTTCAGCCGTCAGGATATCATTGTTGAGGGGATGGGCCATAAAACAAATCGATTGGAGGCACTTTACATGGAGATGGTCCAATCATGAAAACGAATCTGGTTTCTCTGACAAGCATTGCCCGTAAAGAGATCATCCGGATTTTTCGGATATGGCTCCAGACCCTGGTACCTCCGGTGATTATGATTACCCTGTATTTTATCATCTTCGGTGGATTCATCGGTTCTCAACTGAATACCATTGAAGGCTATTCTTACATGGCCTTTATTGCGCCCGGGTTGATCATGATGGCCATCATCACCAACTCATATACCAATACGGTGTCAAGTTTTTTCAGTGCCAAGTTCCAGGGGAACATTGAAGAGGTGTTAGTAAGCCCCACCCCCAACTGGGTGATTGTTCTGGGATATGTTGCCGGAGGTATGACAAGGGGCCTTTGTGTGGGGGGGCTGGTATCCATGGTCAGCCTGTTTTTTGTTCGACTGCCCGTTTCCCATGGGGGCCATGTCATTCTTTTTGCCGTTTTGACAAGCTTTGTTTTTTCTCTGGCGGGAATGATAAACGGGATTCTTGCGAAAAAATTTGATGACGTTTCCATCGTCCCCACCTTTGTGATCACCCCCATGACCTACCTTGGAGGGGTGTTCTACTCCATTGCTCTGTTACCCCCATTGTGGCAAACTCTGTCCAAAGCCAACCCCATTATCTACATGGTGGGGGGATTTCGCTATGGTTTTCTTGGTATTTCAGATATCAATCCCTGGACAGGATTGGGAATGCTTGTTCTGTTTTCCATCCTTCTTTTTTCCACGAATCTTTATCTTCTAAAAAAAGGTATCGGCGTTCGAACGTGACTATTTCCGGCTACCCACTTAACGCGGGATATTTTTAAAAAATATTCAGCCATTTAAATCAGCGTTAATGAGATCTTTAGACCATCTGTACAAACCTCTTTTGACTCTTTTCCCGGAAAATGACAGAGCATTCTTTTTTGAAGAAGAAATTTCATCCTGATCAAGACTACTTGCCTTTGAAGTGTAAGCTTACTTCAGTAAAGATTAGAGAGTTCATGGAAAATGATACACCCAACATCAATGAGCTTCCCCCTGGCTTGAGCACCCGAAAGGCCTCTGAAAACGCCTTTTTTTCAGATCAAGTTGAATAGGGTGAAAAAACAGGGGTGATATCACTGAATCAAAGGTGTTGTTCTCAAAGGGTAAGTCTTCCACAGCAGCCACTTCAAACCGACAGGTCTGACTCCCGTTTTTCCCTGGCACACTCAATCATCATGCCAGCGGCATCAATTCCCATGGCAAATTCCTGGGTATCGGCACTCAATTTGTCGGCAATTTATCTGGTGACAAAGCCTGTGCCACATCCAATATCCAAAATTTTATGCACGGATTTTATTTCAAGAAGTTCAATCAGCTGATTGTTGATTTGGTTTTGCCTGCCCAGTAAACACATGGGCTCAAAAATATCATATACACCTGCGGCATAATCAAGGGTTCTGCCACGGGTGGGAACGGATTGTAGGCTCATTTTAAAATCCGTTGTTTGATTGTCAGCTTTCCGGGAGCAGAATCTTTACACAAATGGACTCTTTTTTTTCCTGGAACAGGCAAAGGCCTTTAAATAGATCAGATATGGTGACAACAGGATTATTCAGATTCCCAAGCAGGATGGGTCCAGGGACACTGCCCGGCAACATTAATACCGGCCCGGCTGGGTCCAGTGAATGTATCCAGATGGACTTCAACTCTTTTTCAATAATATGGGGAAAAACAATTCCTGGAGGAATAAAAAAACAATCATCTTTCCCGGGGGAATTTTTTTCCTGTTGGTTTTTCAGGCCCCATGTATCGTAGTGCCGTTCCTGTCCATATTTGTTCCACCCTAAATGAAGGGATTTGATGGTGGCATTGGATAAGCCCAGCTGGAATAAGA
>JASFYZ010000051.1:0-10817 GCA_045046665.1 Desulfobacterium sp. | reverse complement strand
AATAGATAGCGCTGATGCCTAAAATATGAAAATCGCGACTTAATTAACAGACTCATTGATGGCCTTGATTCAAGACCGGGTTGACTCAAATGGCCCACTTATTAGGAAAGCTCAAATAGCCTCTGAATGGGAAAAATGTATGAAAATCTATCAGCACCGTTACGATAAAAGGACGCATAATGGATAGGCGAACATTTCTCAAAACTGCCGGAATCGGAAGCATTTCTGTTGCCTATGGCTGCAAGTCAGACTATGACAAAAATATTTTTTCGCTGGTAACGGCCCCGGAAGATTTTGTGACAGGGCAGGCGGTATGGTATGCCTCCACCTGCATGGAATGCCCGGCAGGATGCGGAATTCTTGCAGAAAACCGTGAGGGCCGGGTCATTAAACTGGAAGGGAATCCCGCCCACCCGGTGAACCTTGGGAAACTGTGCATCCGGGGCCAGGCTGCCCTGCAGTCTGTTTATGATCCAGACAGACTGATGATGCCGCAACTCAAGACAGGCCGGACATTTAAACCCATCTCCTATAATCAAGCCTTTGATATTCTGAAAAAACGGATGCAAGCCGCATCAGAAAAGGGAAGCAACCGCGTTAAACTGTTGACCGGCATTACATCTGTTCCCCTTTCCGCCCTGTTTGAAACCACCTTAAAAGCATTTGGTGCAAGTCCCGCAGCCATGTACGAACCCTACTCCCACGACGCCTTGAGGGCAGCCCATCAGGCCCTGTTTTCAAAGCCCATGCTTCCCTCTTTTCATATGGAGAAAGCCGATTTTATCCTGGGATTTGGTGCGGATTTTGTAGAGACCTGGCTGTCACCTGTTGAATATATCCGCAAATTCAAATCCATGCACAACCTTAAAAAAGGCACAAAAGGGCTTTTCGTCCATGTTGGGCCTTACATGTCCCTGACAGCCGCCAATGCAGACAAGTTTTTCCCCATCACTGCGGGAACGGAATATATGGTGGCCCTGGGGGTGATCCGCCAAATTTTGAAAACCAGAACAATAGATCATCTGCCTGCGCCGTTTTTAAAAGAACTTGCGGCTGTTGTCAGAACATATAAACCTGGAATGGTTGAAAAAAACACCAAGTTTCCGGAAGCGGATCAAAACCGTCTGGCCGAATCTCTGCTTGCTTCCCACCGCCCCCTGGTTCTGGGATCAACAGGTGCCGCAACGGCAGACACCTCCTTTGCCCTTGAGATGGCCGTGACCCTGATGAATCTTCTACTGGACAAGGATCTTTCCCTGTATGATTTTGAACAAAGGCACGCCCTTGAAAAGGTCATGACGGCAAAAGAGACAGCAGATCTCTTTAAATCGGCTGTTACGGATTCCACAGATCTCTTTTTATTTTATAATACAAATCCACTGTTTACGTTTCCGGAAAATACGGATTTGACAGAGATTTTCAATCGCAAAGAGATCTTCAAGGTCAGTTTTTCAAATGTCATGGATGAGACGTCCAAAAACGCAGACCTTGTCTTTCCTGTGCAGCTACCCCTGGAGACCTGGGACAGTTACGAAAGCAACACGGCATGTATTTCAACCCTCCAGCCTGCCATGGGACGGCTCACAAAGGCCCCTTCCATGGGCGATGTGTTCCTTGACCTGTCAGACAAAGATCGGCAGTTTGATGACTACTATCAATATCTTGCCGACTATCTGTATACGAATATGCCTGAAAAGAGCAAAGCCCATTTCATTCAAACAATTCAATCAGGTGGGATATTTCATTCCAACAACAAATCCAGGGGCCCAAGCCCCCCCCTTGACCCTGGATCCATCAAGACGCTTAAAAATGCACTTTACGCCATTGAACCCTCTGAAGAACCAGAATTAAAATTTCTGGCGGTTCCGTCACTTCGGCTCTATGACGGCCGGGGCGCCAACAAGTCCTGGCTCAATGAAATACCAGATCCCGTGACCAGTATTGCCTGGGAAACCATGCTCATGATTCACCCTGCAACCCTTGAAAAATTTGGATTCGCACACGGGGATATTCTGACCATTGAAGCAGGCGATCACGCCATCACAGCGCCGGTCTATTCCTACCAGGGCGTAGCTTTTGGAGTGATGGTCATGCAGATGGGCCAGGGGCACAACGCCTGCGGCCGGTATGCCGAAGGATTCGGCAGCAACCCAGTTGATCTATTGTCGGGCAATCTTGAGACCTCTGATTTTCTCTCCTATCTAATCATCCCCACTTCGGTTAAACGGACAGGCAAGGCTGAAGCACTTCCCCAGACAGACGGCAGCCGGTCCCAGTATAAACGAAAGATTGCCCTGTCCATGACCTTGGCCAACAGCCACAGCGAAGACGGGCACGGTGAATCTGCTGGCCACGGTAAATCTGACGGGCATGGGAAAAAAGAGGGGGGGGGCCTGGATATGAATCAGTTCCCGTTAACTATGCCAACCAAGGAAGGATACGATAAAAAACGAGATATTTACGCCCCCCACGAGCATGACGGCTACCGGTGGGGAATGATCGTGGATCTGGACAAATGCGTGGGATGCAACGCTTGCGTGGCCGCATGTTATGCGGAGAACAATATCGGCGTTGTGGGAAAAGATCAGATCGTAAAAGGCCGGGAAATGGCCTGGCTGCGAATTGAACGATACCAGGATCAGAACAGTGAAGAACGGCTGATTTTTCTTCCCATGATGTGTCAGCACTGCGATGCGGCACCCTGTGAGTCCGTATGCCCGGTGTACGCCCCCCACCATTCCAAAGAGGGGCTCAACAACCAGGTTTACAACCGCTGTATCGGCACCCGGTTCTGTGCCCAGAACTGCCCGTACAAAGTCAGAAAGTTCAATTGGTTTGACTGGGAAAGACCCAAACCCCTTAACCTTCAGCTCAACCCCGATGTCACAGCCAGAAGCAAAGGGATTATGGAAAAATGCTCATTTTGTATACAGCGAATTAAAAAAGCCCATAACCAGGCAAAAAATGAGAATCGTAAGATCCGGGACGGGGAGGTTCAGCCAGCATGCGTGCAGACATGTCCTGCCAATGCACTGACCTTTGGTAATTTCCTGGACAAGAACAGTGCGGTTTCCATCCTGGCCCGCGAGTCACGGGCTTACCAGGTGCTGGGCTATCTGAATACCAAACCTGCCGTTATATATCTCAAGAAAATGGTGCAGGAACTATGAACCTTTAACCAGGGGTTTTAAACATATGTCTCAATTGACCTTTGAAACAATCAATACCACGGTTCTGGACACGCTGAGCCGTCCGGGAAAGGCCTACTGGTGCATCATCTCCCTGCTGTTTTGCGGGGTCATCATGGGCGCTTCCTGCTGGGCCTACCAGATCTTTGTCGGCGTGGGCGTGGCAGGTATGAACACACCGGTCCACTGGGGCACCTATCTGATAAACTTTGTTTTCTGGGTGGGGATTGCCCATTCCGGCACCCTGATTTCCGCCATTTTGTTTTTGTTCCGGGCAGGATGGAGAAATCCCATTGCCAGGGCTGCTGAGACCATGACCGTCTTTGCCGTGTGCATTGCGGGACTTTTTCCCTTTATCCACCTGGGACGGGTCTGGCTGGTGTTTTATATGCTGCCCATTCCCAACCAGCGGACCCTGTGGCCCAACTTTCAATCGCCCCTGATCTTTGATGTCATTGCCATCTCCACCTATCTTACCGTGAGCAGTCTTTTCTGGTATACCGGGCTTCTCCCGGATCTTGCCATTATCAGGGACCGGTCCCAGGGGGTACGCAAAAAGATCTTCAAGGTGCTCTCCCTTGGATGGTCCGGCAGAACCGGTCAATGGATGAACTACTCAAGGGCCTATCTTTTGTTTGCCGGCCTTGCCACTCCCCTTGTTATTTCAGTCCACAGCGTGGTGTCCTGGGATTTTGCCCTGAGCGTGACACCCGGCTGGCACACCACCATTTTTGCTCCCTATTTTGTTGCCGGGGCCATTCATTCAGGCCTTGCCATGGTGTTGACCTTATGTATCCCCTTGAGAAAAATTTTCAAGTACGAAGCGCTGATCACCATGAATGTACTTGAAAGCATCGCAAAAACCATTGTTTTTACCGGCATCATTGTGGGATTTTCCTATGCCACAGAATTGTTTATCGCCTGGTACAGCCACAACAGCATTGAGATGGAAACCTTCTGGTGGCGGGCCTTCGGTCATTATGCACCCGAATACTGGATCATGGTGATCTGCAACACCGTCATTCCTCTTTTGTATTTATCAAAAAAAATCAGAACCCATGTCATCCCTTTGTTTATCATCTCCATTTTTGTAAATATCGGCATGTGGTTTGAGAGGTTTGTCATCATCGCGGGCAGCGTTGCCCATGATTTTCTGCCCAATGCCTGGGGGCATTACAGCCCCACATGGGTTGAGGGGGGGATCATGGTGGGTGCCTTTTGTCTTTTCTTTTTCCTGTTTTTGCTGTTTGTTAAGCACCTGCCGTCGGTTTCCATGACGGAGATGAAGGAAATGATACATAAAGTGGGGTAATTCATGAATACGGATGCCATCATAGTCACAGGTTTATATAATACCCAGGAAGAAACCCTGGCTGCCGTAGAAAAAATACAGGAAAAGGGCTTTGAGGTAACAGAAGTTCACAGCCCCGTTCCCAGCAACGCCCTTGCCCAGGCTCTGGGCAGGAAAAAAAGCAGGATCGGGTGGTTTACCCTGACCGGCGGGCTCATTGGATTTTTTTCCGGATTTGCCCTTCCTGTGTTCACGTCCACCCGATGGAGCCTCATTGTCGGTGGAAAGCCCATACTTTCCTGGATACCGTTTTTTGTTATCGCCTTTGAGTTTACCATTCTGTTTGCTGTGTTGGGCAATGTGCTGGGCATAGTGACCCAGGTGGGGCTTCCTGATCCAGACTATGAAAAAAATTATGACCCGGAATGCTCAGGCTCTCTGTATGGGATTGAAGTGGCTTCAACGCCCGAAGATGCTGACAGTCTGAGAGATCTACTTCACCGTACAGGGTCTTTAAAAAAACAGAGGGAAAACAAATGACGTCCATGGACACGGCATTCTCAAAACCTTCAGCACCTTTTAAAAAGAGTGTGTTCTTCATTCCTGCACTCATTGCCGGTGGAGGATTTTTATTTTTTATTATTTTGGCAGCAACGGGTCACCCGGAAAAGGCCTGGCTTGTTTTCCTGACAAATTTCATGTTTTTTACCATCCTCTCCTGCGGGGGGCTTTTGTTTTCCACCCTCATGCACTTTACCAAGGCCAGATGGAGCCACACTTTTGCGGCCGTTGCAGAGGCGTTTTCCGCCTTCTTTCCCGTCTCCTTTGTTCTTTTTCTCCTTCTTTTCATCGGACAGAACCACGTATTTCCATGGGTGGGACAAGATCTACACGGCAAGGAAGTGTGGTTGAATGTTCCCTTTTTATTTGTCCGGGACAGTGTGGCTTTTTTGATTCTCTACAGCCTTGGATTTGGTTATCTGTATCACTCCCTTAAATTCAGATTAAAGACGGCCCCCCAAAATACCCGGCTGAAAATATTTTTATTAAAGCGGTTTGAACAAGGCTCCCATGACCCTGAAACCATCAAACGTCGTATGACGGTTTTTGCTGGCTGGTATATGTTTGCCTTTGCCATGTGCCTCTCCCTTGTCGGGTTTGATCTGGTCATGAGCGCGGACCCGCACTGGTATTCGACCCTGTTTGGTGCCTATACCTTTATCAAAGCCATTTACGCAGGATTCGGTGCTATTATCCTGCTGGTATCGCTTCTTCACCTAAACCCAAAGGTTCCCTTTACGCTTACCCCGGCACAACTGGCTGACATGAGCACGCTTTTTTTTGGCTTCAGCATTGTATGGGGGGATTTTTTCTATTCCCAGTTCGTGGTCATCTGGTACGGGAACATTCCCGAAGAATCTGCCTATATCATTGAACGAACCATGACCCATCCATGGAGCCTTTTGGCATGGACCGTCTTTCTGGGCTGCTTTATCCTGCCGTTTATCATCCTTTTGAGCAGAAAAATAAAACAATCCCCAAGATGCATGATCGTCATCAGCTCATGTGTTCTGGCAGGACTCTGGATCGAGCATTTTCTTCTTTTGGGACCCAGTTTTCTTGCACACGATCCGGCTGTGTTTCCCATTGGCATCGGTGAACTCATCATTACCCTTGGATTTCTGGGCCTCTTTAGTATTTCCATTTTAGCCTATTTCAAAGAATTGCCTGAAGTATTGAAAACAAACTCAGGGGAGGTGGTTCAATGGAAATAATACTGATATCCCTGACGCTTTTAACCCTTATGGTCCTGGTGATTCTGGTGGGAACAAAAGGCAAACCCCTGACCCTTGTTTCTCAGTTTCACTCTTTTTCAGCCCAGGTAAAAGAGAATAAAATCCAATTGTTTGTATTAAGCGCTTTGATCATTTCACTTTTTTTGTTTGCCTATTTTTATTATCTCATGCCCTATGTGGATGCAGGGCCAGCCCAGCCCATCTCTTTCAGCCACAGGCTCCATGCAGGCAACAAGAAAATTGATTGCCGTTTCTGCCATTCATATGTGGACCGATCCATCCATCCGGGGATCCCGCCGGTGGAAAAATGTCTTTACTGCCACAACTTTATTATTCCCAACCATCCGGAGATAAGAAAAGAACATGAATATTTTGATACCCAAACGCCCACACCGTGGAAAAAGGTTTTTTATGTGCCCGAACATGTCATGTTCAACCATGAACGCCACATAAAAAAAGAGATCGAGTGTGAAGCTTGTCACGGGGACGTTGCAGGAACTGACAGACTTAAACGTCATGAATTTAAAATGGGGTTTTGTGTCCAGTGTCACAGGAAGGAAAAAGCCAACTTAGACTGCTGGCTTTCCTGTCACAACTAATATAGTGTCTGAGTGAAAACCCGTGATTGGATGGCTCGGAAAGGAGCTTTGCTCAAAAACTTGCCCCATATGTAAGGCGCAAAGAAGTCTGAAACCGGAGCGTACTGTAGTACGTGAGGCCTGATCCTATAATCTGGCAGACTTCTGCAGCAACGCAGCAGATGGGTGAGTTTTCGTTCAATCAACTAATATAGGAGTGTTTGTTTTGCCTGAGAAACCAACCCAATCCGATACTGCTACATACCTGACAGCCAGGGGCTTTTGCCTCACTTCCGCTGCCTGGATGATGGTGGCCACGCTGGCAGGATTTATTGCAGCCATAGAGCTTGTGGCCCCTGATTTAACCGGCAACATTGCCTGGCTCCTCTTTTCAAGACTTCGCCCCATGCATGTGAATCTGGTATTGTTCGGGTTTGTTACCCCGGGCCTTCTGGCCAGTGCGTTTTATCTGGTTCCCCGGTTGCTGCGTACCGAGCTGTACAGCGAAAGGCTGGGCGTCTTCACGGTTATCTTGTGGAACATTGCCCTGGTGGCCCTGGTGGTCACTCTTGCCGCAGGCTTGACCCAGGGCCGGGAATACGCTGAAATGATCTGGCCCATTGATGTGGGTATTGTCATCGCCTTTAGTTTGATTTTCTTTAATTTCATGATGACGGTAAAAAACAGGCAGGAAAAAATCCTGTATGTATCAGTCTGGTATGTGCTGGCCGGAATCCTTCTCACCACCTGTACCTACAGCCTGGGCAACGTTATCTGGCAGCCGGACTCCGGCGCTCTGGTCGGCATTCCCGATGCTATTCTTCTCTGGTTTTACGGGCACAATGTATTCGGGTTGCTGTTGACGCCCCTGTCTGCGGCCATTGCCTATTATATCATCCCCCAGGTTTGCCGGACACCGCTGTACAGTCACACTCTGTCTCTTCTGGGTTTCTGGGCCCTGATTGTTATTTACACCCATATCGGAACCCACCACCTGCTGCAGGTGCCGGTTCCCACCTGGCTTAAGGTGGTTGCCATTGTTGACAGTATTGCCATGGTGATTCCTGTGATGGCCTTTCTCATCAATATCTGGTACACGGCCAGGGGAAAACTTGGATTGATCAGTGAAGATATCGGTGGAAAATTTGTTTTTACCGGGACCATCATGTATTTCATCGTCAGTATCAGAGGCTCCATGATGGCACTGCCCGATGTCCAGCGGGTGACCCACTTCAGCCACTGGGTTGTGGGCCACGCCCATGTCGGTGTTCTCGGATTTGCCGGAATGATTGCCCTGGGGGGGCTTTACTTTATTCTCCCGAAAATAACGGGCAAACCGCTTTACAGCCCATTTTTGGCCAATTTTCAATACTGGATGATATTGATCGGCGTGGTCGGGTTTACCATTGTGTTAACCATTTCAGGGCTCATCCAGGGCAATGCCTGGCTGAACGGTGAGACCGTATATCGGGTACTCCCTCAAATCCACATATACAATATTGTCCGGGCGTCGCTGGGGCTGTTAATTTTTCTATCCGCTTTGTCAGGGTTTTATAATATTTTCAGATCACTCTTTTCAACTCCCGGAGAAACTCCATGAAAATGACACCTGTGGCCGTTGTCACCGGCAGCCTACTTATCCTTATTGCAGTGGTGTTGGTCGTCATCATTCTTCCCTATGCCAACACGAGCAAAACCATTCCTTCGGATCTGTTCAGAAACCGGACGGTTGCGGAAGAAAAAGGCCGGGCTCTCTATGTCAGCAACGGATGCGTTTATTGCCATACCCAGTCCATCCGATCGGTGGACTGGGGTCTGGGCGCAGAACGGCTGGCCCAGGCCGGGGATTATCTAAAGGATTACCCCATACTCTTAGGTTCCCAGAGAACGGGCCCGGACCTTTCCCAGGAAGGCGGAGAGCATCCTGATGACTGGCATCAGGCCCATTTTGTCAACCCCAGATTTACACGGCCCTTGTCCATCATGCCGCCATTTCAATTTTTAAAGCAGGACAATATAGACATATTGATCCAATATACCCAGAGCCTGGGGCTGAAGAATGCAGACCTGCGAATGGAGAGACAAACGCTTTGGAAAAATAGATTTGTTGACGCCTATGAAGCGGGTGTGGATGAAAACGTGGCATGGATACATGAGAATGTCCCCAAGGGTTGGCGGGAAATCCCCACACCTTATGCGGCCTCGGAGGCGGGCCTTGCAAGGGGTGAAAAAATATACCAGGATTTCTGTTTTGGTTGCCACGGACCCGTGGGAGACGGCATGGGGCCAGCCCAGCCCTATTTGAATCCGCCACCGTTGAACTTCACCATCCTCAAAGACCGGGGGATAAGTGGGGGGATCATCTACTATCAGATCATGAACGGTATCACCGGCACCGCCATGCCCTATTTTAAACGAGAATTGGAATCTGAAAAAATATGGGATGTGGGAAACTATATTGCCAAATATTTTATTGGTCAGATCGATGCAAATAAGGAACCCAAAGGAATTGATGCCGCATATGAATAACCCATTTGGACACGTATAGGGGTAGAAAAATGTATTATCCGTTTTTTCTGGCATATATCTTGACTGGACTGTTTATCGGTGTTGCCGTGTTTGTATGGGCGCTGAAAACCGGGCAATTTTCCGACCAGCAGCGGGCAAGGTTTCTGGCCATGGAGGAGATGGCGCCCCAGGCAGCAGCAGCGTCGTCAGCAAAGGCCGGGCGTGATCTCTATTGTCTATTCTTCCTGGCCCTTGCAGCCATTGCGGCAAGCTTTGCCCTGGTGGTCTATGCCCTTTTTTTCCGATAGGCAGTGATTTTTCTGGGAGAGTGAAAAAAAACCCGAAACAGAGGCCAAAAACTAAGGATTGATAAATGAGATTCTTCGAACTTTTAAATACCCAGCATGTGCTTGCCCTGATCATTCTGACCCTTATTTTCGCAATCCTGTTTGGTGTGACCTTGTGGGTTCTTCCTATGTTCGGGTCCAAATCCAGGGTCCTTAACATTAAAGTCGTCCAGCACTTTGCCGACGGCATAGAAAAGGCAGACGGTCCGTTCCCCATGATCATCGCCCTTATTATTGGCGGTACCGTTCTATGGGCGATTTATTATATTCTGTATTACGGCCTTTCGGAGGTAATATTATAAACTTATGGACACACTCAAAACCAAAAAGAAAGAGAGCCTTTTACGCACCTGGTTGTGGATCATGGCCATGGTTGCCATCATACTCGGTGTTGGATATTTCTCTTTTGTGGTGGTGGCGGACAAAGGCGTTCCTACCTGGGATTACCGGCCTGTGAAAAGCCTTCCTTCAGAATCCCCCTATGCGGTATATGAGAAAAATCCCCTGGGCCAGCATGTCAGCGGCAAGGAGACGAATTAAATGAAAAAAGTGCTGTTTCTTGCCGTTTTTGTGTCGCTGGTTTTAACAGGGGTTTATACGGTCATTACCCTGTATGATTCAAACCTGAAACCCGGGAGAATGTATCAAACCCCGGTGGTCCGGCCCCATGAGGAGCCGGAACTTATAATGGACAAACGAACCATTGCCAACACAAAAAGTGAAGCACTGTTAAGGGAATTGGTGAAAACTGATTTTACCCTGACACCCATTGGACCTGCCCAGGTCATGCTGGCAAAGGGTGAAAAGGACTATAAGGCGTTCTGTTCCCATTGTCACGGCCCCAAGATGGACGGGCTTGGAACCGTGGGACAGAGTTTTTCCCCCCTGCCCACGGACCTGGCCGGCGAGAAAACCGTTGCCATGAGTGATGGGGAATTGTTTGCCTTTATCAGCTATGGCGGCAAAAAGGCACCTGCTCTTGCAAGCTCCATGTCTGTTGAAAGCCGGGAAGCGGTTATCTGGTATATCCGGCACATACAGAAAACCGCTCGCTGATCAACTTATAGTTATCCAACTCGACTGGGTTAGGATGTCTGATGTACCCCATG
>JASFYZ010000050.1:0-12460 GCA_045046665.1 Desulfobacterium sp. | reverse complement strand
GAAAATTTTGAATCCATCCATAATCACAGCGCCTATGCCTATATTGAACATGGGGATTCTGGAATCCATGATGGGGGAGCTTCAAACTGACAATGCTGATGGTTTAAACAAACGTATGTGGTAGATTCCCTCCAATCCCTCCAGCCTCATATAATTGCCATGGACAGACCGTATTGGCCTGCCCACAACGAAGATAGATAATGGAACCATAATGGGACCGGCCCGGGACCGTAGACGGCTCAATTGGCTGGTCCCATTGCCCCTCGGGGGCTCTGCTGAGGGTACTCGGAAGTTTTGTTTTTTAATAAAAAACAGCCACAAACGGCCCGATATTTTGATCTGGTCCGCCCGCAATAAAGCTTGAAAACCTGTCAGGATTTGAAACCCCATGCAGCCACTTTTTTTTGCAGCCTTTTTTTGATCTCCCCATACGCTTTATTCTCTTGATTGACCATGATTACAAAGGGGTAAAGTTCTCCATGTTTATCCTTAAAATAGCCGCATCGGGTTCGGACCCCCTGTAGGGTCCCTGTTTTATAGTATTCATTGTTTTCGTATTTCATCAGTGCATGGTAAGGTTTAAAGGCCTGTAGAATTTTTAGCATGGACCAGGGGGAGATCCTGTTCTGCCGGGAAAGTCCAGACCCTTCTTCAATAAAAAGATCTTTAATGCCAAGGGATGCGGCATGGGCCATGGCCACCTTGATGCCCTTTTCCAGGGTGGCAGGTGCCCCTCCTTCCCTGAGAGCCAGGGTTAAAAAAAGCTGGTTGGCCATGAAATTATTAGAGTAATAAAGTAGTTTTGCCACCACTTGGGTCAAATCATATGGTGAATACCAGGTGAAAATCATACGGTTCTTGCCATTGACCTTTCCTGATGTCACCTCCTGCCCTATTTTTATTCCTTCCCCTTGAAGAAACCATTTAAAAAGATGCCCGGCATAAAGGGCTTCCATGCCCTGGAGTAACGGGATTCTTCCTGTTGTCATACCTGCCGTGGCAACCATTTTCCAGACAAAGGGAACCAGGGGTGTTTCCGCCTCTGCACTGATCCATTTTGTGGAATGTTGGGGGATGGATTTCAGGTTCTGGGTGGAGGACGCTGGCTGCCTATCCTCTTTTTTTTCCTGTGGGCGTTTTTTAAAAGATATGGTGTTGAAATTTGCCGAAAGTGCCCCTACTGATGCGTCGTAGGGATTCAGGGTTCGACTGGTTCCCGGGATGCTGATATCACTTTTAAAAGCGGTTCCATCAACCATCAATCCACGGATTTCTGTAAGGTGTTTTTTTTTCAGTATCTCTCCGATGCGCTTGGAAATGGTACGAATTTCCCGGGAGGTTAACAGGGGATCACCCTGACCTTTAATTTTGAGGTTCAAATGCCCATCCAGGAAAAAATCCGTTGTGAAATGAAAGTCCGGCCCCAGGTATTCCAGGGCGGTGAGTGCCGTAAATACCTTTAGGGTTGATGCCGGAATAAACCGGCTGTCTGCATTTTTTTTAAATAGGATGCGGCCCTGGGGATCTGCCAGGATGATGCCCATGGATGGTGGTGTTTCCCGGGCCATGGTGTGCTTTCCCGGAAAAAAACAAGACAGGCAACAGATCAACAAAATCAAACAATGGGGCTGCCTTAATGCCGGGGTTGGGGGAGTGCGATGGAATATCATGGGTATTTTGGGTTCCAGGATTATAGTGCTTTTTTCAGTGGATTAGACATTGCCTGTCCAGGGCATACAAAAAACTTATGCGTGACGAGTCTTGAATAAAAACAGAATGTATATTAAACCTGGATCAGGCTTATAAACTGATCTGCCATGGCGCCCGGAGATATAGGGCATCTGATGCGCATATATTCACGCAGGGTACCATACGAACTTATGGCAAATATCCATATAAAAAACAAGCCCTGGAAATGCAATTTCACCCCTGAATTTATCTGCCAACTTAGAAGTTGAGTTTAAAAGGAGCGTTTTATGATCGTACCTGTCATCCTTGCCGGTGGTTCTGGAACCCGACTCTGGCCCTTGTCCCGGGGACTTTTCCCCAAACAGCTCATCAATCTTATTGATGAACATTCAATGCTTCAAAATACCCTGTTGCGCCCCCTTGGTATTCCGGATATGGCTCCGCCGGTGGTGATCTGCAACGAAGATCACCGCTTTATGGCCGCCGAACAGATGCGACGGGTGAATTGTAACGGCACCATTCTGCTGGAACCCGTGGGCCGGAACACGGCCCCGGCCATTGCTGCAGCGGCTCTGCAGGTGGCGCTTGAACATCCCCAAGCCATCCTGCTGATTTTACCGGCGGACCATGTTATGACGGATTTAACCGCTTTCCATGGGGCTGTTGTAGCCGGAGAGGACCACGCTGCTGCCGGGTCCCTTGTCACCTTTGGCATTGTCCCCACCGGGCCTGAAACCGGGTATGGGTATATTAAAAAAGGCGATTCTGTATCTTTAAATACAGGGAAGGATCTCACGGGATGTGCCATTGAACGGTTTGTTGAAAAGCCGGATTTGGAAACAGCAAAGGGGTATGTGGACTCGGGTCAGTATCTCTGGAATTCAGGAATGTTCATGTTCCGGGCAGACACGGTGCTGGAAGAGCTGACCTTGCATGCCCCTGACATGGTCATCGCCTGTCGGGCTGCCCTGGAAAAAGGGGGCGAAGATCTTGACTTTTTCAGACTGGACAGTGGGGCCTTTGCCCAGTCTCCGTCGGACTCCATTGATTATGCAGTCATGGAAAAAACAGACCACGGCGTGGTGATTCCTCTGGATGCCGGGTGGAACGATGTGGGGTCCTGGGATGCCCTGTGGCACACCGGCAAAAAGGACGAGAACCAAAACGTACTCAAAGGGGATGTTTTGGTCAGTGATGTTAAAAATTGTTATCTTAATTCAGAAAGTCGTCTCATTGCAGCGGTGGGACTTGAAAATCATGTGGTGGTGGAGACCAAGGATGCCGTGCTGGTGGCCCCCCGGGATCGGGTCCAGGAGGTGAAAAAACTGGTGGAGGCCCTGAAAAAGAAAAACCGACCCGAGGTCACCACCCACCGGGAGGTCTTCCGGCCCTGGGGATCTTATGAAACCATTGATCTTGGGACCCGGTTCCAGGTGAAACGTATCACAGTGAAACCCGGTGCCAAACTATCTTTACAAAAGCATTTCCACAGAGCTGAACACTGGACAGTGGTATCCGGCACCGCCATCATCACCAAGGGAGAAGATGAGATTCTTCTCCGGGAAAATGAGTCGGTGTACATTCCTCTTGGCTATGTTCACCGCATGGAAAATCCTGGCAGGATTCCCCTGGAGCTCATTGAGGTTCAGTCCGGCAGTTATCTGGGGGAAGATGATATTGTGCGGTTTGACGATATCTATGGCCGGGAAAAGGAAAGGGGGTAAAAGATGTCCCAGATTCCAGGTTCGTTAAAGGGGCGGTTGCTCATGGCCATGCCGGGGTTGCCTGACCCCAATTTTGCCCAGACCGTTACCTGTATTTGTGAACACAATGATTCCGGTGCCCTTGGGTTTGTGATTAATCGGGAACATCCGCTGTTGACCATCCAGGAGCTGTTTTCCGATTTGAAAATGCCCATGGCGGATGCCATGGATAAAATGCCCATCTACCTTGGGGGGCCGGTGCAGCCAGGGGCGGTGTTTGTTCTCCATGGAGCTCCCTTTGACTGGGAGGGATGCATACGGGTCACCCCGGAGATTGGGCTTAGCAATACCCGGGATATCCTCGTGGCCATGGGGCAGGGCAAGGGACCTGAACATGCCATGATCATTCTGGGATGTGCTGGCTGGGCTCCCATGCAGTTGGATGCGGAAATGGCGGAAAATTCATGGCTGGTGGGCACCCTTACCATGGATGTTTTATTTAAAACCCGGGTGGACGCCCGATGGGAACAGGCCATGATGCACATGGGTATGGAATGAGGGACGTGAAAAGGGTATATGACACAGGAGAGGCGCTTGAAAATATCTCGCACTTTTCCATGGACGACACAGGGGGCACCCATGGGATTGTAGATGCCATCATTCACATGGCAGAAAACTTATCAACGGCCTTTGAAGGGATGAAAGTCATCCCCGGCATGTACGATGAACAGGTTGCGTCCCAGCATCATATCTGTGCCCATCTTCCCGGCCAGATTACATCGGGTGTCATCCGCATTGCCGTTGTGGGGGCCATTAAATCAGGAAAAAGTACCTGTATCAACGCCATTGCCGGTGGTGAAATCTTAAAAAGGGGTGCCGGGGTGGTCACGGCCATGGTCACCCGTATCCGTCCGGGAAAGACCCGGAAGGCCCAAGTGTTTCTTAAATCCTGGGATGAGGTGAATGAGGCGCTCAGACGGGCTCTGGTATTGTTTCCTGAAAATCTGCTCACCGTTGAAGGCATCCCCGGGGAGACCTTTGATCTGAGGCGAAAAAAAGACCGCCGATTTCTCCGGGCCGTGTCCGGCCAGCTGGGGGGAGGAGCCGGGCTGACCCCCCGGGGACTGCAACCGGAATTTGTTCGAATCCGCCAGGCCCTGGGGGCCTATGACCGGGTTCGGCATCTGGTGCAGGCAGATGCCGTGGTGCTTACCTTTGAAGGAGATGAATTTAACGGTCACCAGATGTTCACCGGTGATGGGGCTGCGGCTTTTTTTGCCGATGATGTGCTTCTGGAACTGCCCGGGGCTGCCCTGTCCCCGGGGCTGGAAATGGCGGACTGCCAGGGCAGTGACTCCACAGATTCCACCCACCTGGCCCAGATCCAGGACTATTTGATGTCCGCCAACATGATTGTGTATGTCATCAGCAGTCGCATGGGGGTGCGTGAGGCAGATCTTGTTTTTCTTCAAATGATTCGTGAGATGGGGCTGATGGACAATGTTTTGTTCCTTTTCAACGTGGATCTTGGGGAGCATGACAGCCTGGAAGAACTTAAATCGCTGGAAAATCGGGTGCGGGATGAGCTTACCTGTATCCATTCCCAGGTGGCTCTTCACACGGTTTCCTGTCTCCACAGCCTCTATCGTGCCCTGGGGCAGGGCCTCTCCCCGGGAGAAAAAAAGCGTATCAGTCTCTGGGAAGAAAACCGGGAACTCATTTCCCATACCCTTGGGGGGGAAAAAGCCTTTATGGCCCACCTGGGACAGAAAATTCAACAGGATCGGTTTTCCCTGGTGGTGGAGAATCATATCCAGCGCATGGGGGTTGCCTGTGATTTTGCAGGTAGACGAATTCAGCTGTTTTACGATTTGTTGTCCCGGGATCAGGACCGTGCCGACCACGCGCTAAGGGAACTTAAACGCATGAAGGTCCAGGGAGAAAATCTTAAAGGCATGATTCGGAAAACCACCTTGTCCGCGGTGGAGGCTTTGGAGACAGAAATTCGTGCCCGGATTCATCGTTTTTTTCATCCGCGTAAGGGTGCGCTTGCCCGGGGGATCAGGGCCTTTGTTCAAGACCATCCCATGGCGTATCCCCACTCGGAGGCGCATTTGGCAGAAGCCGGGTTTAATCAGATCCTTTATGGCATGTTCCAGGAGTTTCGCACGGCCCTGGATTATTACATGACACGCCAGTTCAACCCTCGGGTGGCCGCCTTTATCCGGGAACAGGAGCAGTACATGGAGGCGGACTTCATGGCCCTGTACGATACGTGTCACATGGATACCCGGACACTTCTGGCCCGCCTGATGCCCGATGATGACGGAGGTGTGGATCTGGGTCATGGGGGGGGGTATGCCGGGGAAGAAAAGTCCGTGTCTCCGGTGGATATCTCTGCCGTTAAAGGTATTCTGGGGCTCAGGGTTCCCCGGGCCAGACTGGCCACGGCCTACAGTGCCCGGATTCGTATGGATGCCATGGCTGGCCTGGGATTGCACTCCCTGGTGGCTCTTTTGTCCAGAATTTTGAAAAAACCTTTTGCATCTCCCTTTTCCATGGCCTTTGCCAATGGAGAGGGGCGCATGCGAAAGGAGGCGCTTCGATGCATGGAACTCCATTTGAAAAATTACCGGGAAATAGTGGAGACCGAGTATTTTTTAAAGTTAATCCATGCCGTGTCCCGGGATTTTCAGGAAAAAATGATGGCGGAGTTTGAGGGATGCGATCTTGAAATGGCCAAAATTGAAACCCTGGTGGCAGCGGATCACACCGAAAAGGTCCAGCGTCGCCACAGCCTGGATGCCATGCTTCAACGCCATGGGCAGATGGGTGAAAAGATGGATGCACTCCATATTAATTATCCCCATTGATATTGCCAACCCGAATATTTACCATTGATGGGGTTAAAGCAGTTATTTAGAGTGCTTGGTTTGATTTTAAAATGTTGCGATGGTATTATGGGATAGTTCTGATTTTGGTCATCCGGTATTTTATTTTCATGTTTTGTTGTGGGCAAGGTAGCTGGCAATACAAGGTCCTGCCCGTGACACTTATCCAAACATAAAGGAGGCGCAAATGAACGTCAAACGTATTCTCTGCTGTGTGGATTTTTCATCCAATTCTGACAACGCTTTTCAAACGGCCCTGGACCTTGCCCAAAAGTATGGGGCACAATTTCATCTGGTTCATGTCCTGCCACCGGTGATCAGCCCCTTGATCACCGATATTGATCTGGTGGTTCCAGCGGAATCTTCCACCGCCCTGGTGGAAAAGCTGGCAGATCAGATGATTGAAACCTATGCCCAGCGAATTTCTCCACCAACTGACCCTGTAATTAAGGTGCTGGAGGGTCATGTCTCATCGGAAATATTGCATTATATTGAATCGGAACACATTGATATGGTGATTGTGGGGGCCTATGGGCTTTCCGGGGTGGAGCTGGTTCTCTTTGGCAGTGTGGCCAAACGTATTGCCCACAAAGCCACCTGTTCTGTGATGATCGTTCGGGACACCCAGAAGAGATGATAGAAAAAATTATTTCCGGGGGTCAGACGGGTGGGGATCGGGCGGCCCTGGACACGGCCATAAAATTTAACATTGACCACGGTGGATGGGTTCCGGCGGGGAGAAAGGCTGAAGATGGGGTGATTCCTTCCCAGTACCACCTGGATGAGATGGACACGGAGGATTACGCCCGGCGCACGGAGCAAAACATCAGGGCTGCCCAGGGCACCATTATTATTTCAAGGGGGCACTTAAAAGGGGGATCTCTTCTGACCTGGGAGCTTGCCCATACTCTTAAAAAACCATGCTGCCATGTTGATCTCAATGATATGGATGAGTTTGCAGCAGCAGTGATGCTCCAGGATTTTCTTAAGACCTGGCATATTGAAGTGCTCAATGTGGCAGGTCCCAGGGCCAGCCAGGATGTCGGGATTTACTGGTCAGTGAAGGGGATACTTGAGACCCTTTTTTTCATGGAGATGATGACCCAGACCCCGGATGCACTTTCTGCCCGGGATACCCTTTTGATGGAGCGCCGGGCCCAGGCCCGGTGCACCACCGCGGTAGAGGCCGCCAAATTCATTGGAAAGGATTTGAATCTGCGGACCCGGTGCATGCTTGCCAATCTGGAACGGCGTGACATTGGCACGGTTTATTTTGCCATGGCCGATACCATTAAAGTGAAAATGGGCCTGGATCATGGCAATACCGCATTACTGGCCCATTGCGCTGAAGCCGCGGGTGTGAAAAATATCACACCCGAGGATGCCGCCATGGTGATTTTAAAGGCCCTGAAAGCCTCCCTGGAACGGGATCATGTGCTGCGGGTAATACATGATTAAAAAAATCAGTATCTAATACCGGGCATGTCGTCCCACCGACTTGGGTGGCGTTTCTTATAAATCGCCACGGGCAGACCTGGTATTTTACCTTGCTTTGCCCACAACATGGGGCAGAAATAGATTCTGCCCCTACGTTTTTAAACTTTGGTTTGCACACAACAAAGATTGAAAATCCGTCAGGTTTGCCGGAATTTTTTTATAAAAAAATAACCGCCTGATTTTTTTCGGGATATCATCCTCCATGAATTTCAAATCTATTTTTAAGATCTGTTTAATTAGCGGGGCAGGCATTGTCCTCCTGGGACTGGTGTTCATGCCCCATCTGGCCCAATGGGGCATCAATGCTGCCCTCTCCTCTCAGCCAGGTCTGGATTCCCTGAAAGTTATGGTTCGGCATATTGGGACCCATGGCGCCACCATGGGTCCCATTCGCATGGGCAACCACATGGTGGCCGATGGGGTGACGGTGAACTACTCCTTGTCTTCCCTGATCCAGCAAAGGCCCAACCAGATCAATATCTCAGGTATGGACATTCGAACGTCCCTCACAGAGGATGGCATTGCTTTCACTGATTTCCCCTTCCTTTTTTCAAGCAATGATGCCCCGCCGCCGTCATCCCCTCTGCCCCATGCGGCCCGGCCCATGGAAGGGCTGCTGCGCCACCTGCCTTCCCGGGTGAACATCACCCACTCTCGTTTGGGGATATCCCTCAACGGCAGAGAAATTAGTATCCCCTTTGATCTGTCTGCCCTTATTCCTTGGGACAAACAGGAACTCTCCTTGGGATTCCATGTATTTCCATTGGGACAGCCCGTGCATGGAGCGGTGTTGATGAACCGCTCCGGTGGTATCAAACATTTTGAGCTGGCTGCCCGGGGGATTGAGTATGGCCGGTTCAATGATCTCCTCCATCCATGGTTTCCCGGGGTCAGTCTCCAGGGGAGAGGGGATTTGATCCTCACAGGGGAAGGAGACGGAAGTGTGAGCCTGCGCCTTTCCCGTCTGAGCCTGGCGGGCCCCCACCCCGTTACCATGCGCAATCTTGTGATAACCTTGGTTCCCGGGGATAGTCCCGCAGTTCCTGGGCTTCCGTTCATCTTTCCCCTCCATGCCCTTTTAAATTTTGAATGGGATCGGGGGGCCATGCCTGCCCTTTTCATGTCCGGCAGGTTTGATCTCACCCGGGAGGGAGCCTGGCAATTGACGCTTATGGATCAGCACAAAAAAACCACGGAATATTTTTTCAAGGTGGGGGACACGGAGCTGAGCCTGGGCCGTGGCTCCCGGTTTCAATTGGATGCCAGCGGAGAGGGGGCAAAGGGAGAGATACGGGTCCACATGGTGGCCAATGATCTCATGATCCAGAATATACCGTTGCCGGTAAAGGTCTCCCATGTTGCCGTCAATGGCTCTGGCACCTTTGATTTGTCACCCCTGGGACATGGGCTTGCCATGGACTTAACAACCACATTGGGGCGTGTTGAAGGAGAAAATAATCGGTTTCAGATCCACTTTCCCGGAGGAACCCTTCCCCTTGGCATCCGGGTGGATCTCCGGGGCCAGCCCGTTGTTTCCGGTGCCATAAAGGTTAAAAATGGCAGGCTCTCCCATCTTGGCCGGGATTCCCTGGTGATTTCGGGTGTTAATATGAATATTCCCTTTTCCTGGCCCCTGGGAATCCCTGGCCGCCGGGGCACTTTTTCCGGGGAATCCCTGTCTTTTAATGGACATCCCATCTGTTCCCTGGGGGGAGAGGTGGTCCACACTAAGCAGGGCATGAATTTTTCCGGAACTGTACACTTTCCCTTTTGGGTACCGGTGCCAACGGTGGTAAAAAATGCAGGACCTTCTAAAACCACCGTTCCCCATATCAATTTTGATATGAAAGCGTCCTTTTTACCCCCATTGTCATCTGCCATGGAATTGACATGGGATATGCCACCCTTTTTTTTAACCCGTCCGATGGTCCTAAAAAGCGGCCTGCTCTCCCCGGATGTGGAACTACCCCAGTTTAAAACCACCCTGGCAGCCCAGGGGCATATGATTCTTGGAAAGGGAGCACCACAGAACCATCTGCAACTGAATCTTACCCAGGGCGAACTTGACCTGGTGGACAAGGAGCTTGAGATCAAGGGCATCAATGCCACCCTTGTATTTGATGAACTGCCCCGTATTCGCAGTGCACCGGGTATGGTTTTGACAATGGATTCCCTGCGATTGAACAAGGTGGTGGTCACCGATGCACAATTTCAATATACCATGGAGTCCATGACCTCGTTTCTATTGGAAAAGGCCTCTTTTAAATGGTGTAACGGTACGGTCACCACGGGTGCCACCCGTTTTTCCAGCGGAATTGATGCGTATCATATAAGTCTTTTCTGTGACCGACTGCGGTTTGCCGATGTATTGCAGCAGGTGGGATCTTTCAAGGCAGAAGGGGAGGGCAGTCTCAACGGTCGAATTCCCATCTCCTGGGTTAAGGGGGAACTCTCCTTTGATAATGGATTTCTTTACTCCACACCCGGGCTGGGGGGGACCATCCAGGTGTCCAACACCGAGGTGCTCACCGCCGGGATTCCCGTTAATACGGCCCAGTTTGGTCAAATGGATCTGGCCCGGGAGGCATTGAAAAATTATACGTATAAGTGGGCCCGGGTGGGATTTAATTCCCAGGGGGAAGATCTCATGGTAAAGTTGGAATTTGACGGCAGTCCAGAAACAAATCTCCCCTTTGAGTATCAAAAAAAGCTGGGCACCTTTGTCCGGGTGGATGCCACAAGCCCAGGATCACACTTCCAGGGAATCAAGCTGGATGTGAACCTGACCTTGCCCTTTAACCGCGTCATGAAACTGGGGAATCGGTTGAACCAGCTATTTTAGTAGATACGGTCTGCCCGTAGCAGTTATAAAAAAATTAAAACTGAAAAAGAGAGGTGACGGTGTTTCGATTTGTTTTGATATTATTGATGTGGTGGTCTTGCCTGATTTCTCCGGTGTATGGGGCAGATGAAACAGGTGATCCTGAATCTGTAGCGGTGTCCGTGGAAGAGCAAAGGACAGATCGCTCCAAAGAGATGCTGGCATCCATCATTGAACTGAAGAAAACTCTGCTCAGTCGCATTGATGATAAAAACAGACAGCTCAAGGCCAGCAGTTCTGAAATGGAAAAGAAAGACCTCAAGCAGGAACTGGCCACATTGGATCAGCAGCTGGATGGGGCCAAGGCCGATTTTGAGCGCATTGCCACAGGCATTGATATTGATCTGTTCTCTGAGAAAAAAGAGGCGGTGTTTAAGTGGCAGGATGAACTGGTCTCCCTGGTGGAGCCGGGTATCAAGGAGCTGAAACGGTTTACCTTAAAAGCCCGTCAGAAGGCAAACCTCAAGGAAGACATTCAGCTTTATCAAAGACTCCTGCCCGTTGCCGAGGAGGCCATTAAAAATGTTAATGTGCAGATGGCGGAAACAACAGACAAGGCGGTCAAAAAGCAACTGAAAATGCTTTTTCCAGAATGGCAGGGGGTTGTGGAACAGCTGGACAACCACATGAAGGTGGCCCGCCTCCAGTTGGATACCATGGAGCAGGAGGAAAAATCTCTCATGGAAGTTTCCCGTACCTCTGTGCGGGATTTTTTCCGAACCCGGGGTCTTTATCTTCTCGTGGCTGTGGGGGCATGTGCCATGGTGCTTCTTTTGTTGCGTTTTGTTTATCGGGTCACCATCCATATGGTGCCGGGATTTAAATCCGGTTATCGCCCTTTTTATGCCCGATTGATGGACCTTCTTTTCAAAGTGATGGCCGTGGTGCTCACCCTGCTTGCCCTGGTTCTGGTCTTTTATCTGGCCGAGGACTGGGTGCTGCTCAGTGTCACCATCATTATTTTACTTGGCCTTGGCTGGGGGGTAAAAAGTACCCTGCCCGGCATGTGGCAACAGAGCAGACTCATGCTCAACATCGGTGCAGTGAGGGAGGGTGAACGCCTGGTGCTGGACGGGGTACCCTGGCTGGTGAAACGAATCAATATGTTCAGTGAGATTGAAAACCCGGATCTGGGCTTAAAGCTCAGAATTCCCATTGAATCCCTCATGGGTAAAGCTTCCCGGGCCTTTGGGGCCGAGGAGTCCTGGTTTCCCTGTCGCAAGGGGGACTGGGTAATTCTGGCCGATGGTACCCGGGGAAAGGTGGTAAGTCTTTCCCACGAAATGGTGGAACTGGTCCAGCGGGGGGGATCTCATAAAGTCTATCAGACCGGGGATTTTCTGGGACAGACTCCCCTTAATATTTCCGTTAATTTTAGGCTTAAGGTGCTCTTTGGTATTGGGTATGAGCACCAGAAACAGGCCACTGGTACCATTCTCAAGGTGACCCGGGATTACCTGGAGCAGGCCCTTGAAAAAGAGGGGTATAGTGCCAATCTTATCAATTTAAAGGTGGAGTTCTGTCAGGCCGGTGCCTCTTCATTGGATTTTGTTGTCATTGCCGATTTTGACGGCAAGGCGGCTCCCCTGTACAATCGCCTGAACCGGGCCATCCAGCGCTGGTGTGTTGATGTGTGTACCCAGAACGACTGGAGTATTCCCTTTCCCCAGATCACCGTGCACAGGCCTTAATCGGATGTTGTGTGAACTTGTCACAATAAATAATGAAAATGCTATCATGCCCCCCCCCCCGACGAGCAATGGGCCCGGCCCGGAACCGTAGACGGCCCAATTGGCCGG
>JASFYZ010000049.1:0-9465 GCA_045046665.1 Desulfobacterium sp. | reverse complement strand
TCCCAGACTTGCGCCCAATGAACAATCTCTTTACCAGAAACTCAATATTATTTTTGGTTTCTTTTTCCTGGTCCCCACCTTTGGCCTGCTCTACTTCCTGATTACCTATGACCTGTTGTCCGATCAATATATCCCCCATTTTTTTGCACTCTTTCTTCTGTGCTCCCTCTTCGGTTTCATCACTTTGAGAATGGTGTTTGAAAAAATTGCCTACATATCCAACAAATTTACACAGACCCTTCAAAAGGAATTTGAATCCAACGGCATCCGAAAGGGGGCCGATGAGGTGGAAAACATCTCCAAATCCTTCACCCTATTTGAAAAACAGCTCTCCCAGACCTGTTCCCAGCTGGAAAAAAAAGTCTCTGAAATTTCCATTCTCAAGGAGCTGTCCGACCTTTGTTATGTTACCTTTGACCCGGAAGAACTGCTCTACGTCACCCTGGAGCGGGGGCTTCGAATTGCCAGCGCCGACATCGGGTCGATTTTAATTCTTGAAAACAGCCCACACAAACATTTTGTGGTAAAGGCAAGCATCGGGCTTGGCGAGTATCTGAGCATTGGTGATAAGATTGATTTTCAAACCAGCATCGCCAAATATGCCGTCATCAACAAAGCACCCTTTGTGGTGGAAAACATAGAAAAAGATACCCGACTGGGTCGACTCAACAAATCCCAGTATGGCTCAAAATCCTTTGTGTGCATGCCCATCAAGACCATCCAGAACATCATCGGGGTCATGACACTGTCTCGGAAATCCGACAACAGCATTTTTACAGCAGATGAGATCGGAGGGCTCATCCCCCTGGTTTCCAATGCCGCATTTACCTACGAGAACCTGAGACTCCTGAAAGAGATTGAATCCTCCACCCAAACGGAAAACGCCATAGGTCGCCTGATCAACACCGTCAATTCGAGCATGCGCGGCATTGAGTTGTACCAGACGCTTCTGAAAGATATTCTCAACATCATTCCCCTGCAGGGGGCCGTGTTGATGGCAAACGATGCGGCGGACGGCAATACCATTTCCATTGTGGATTTCTTTTCCAAAAACAAAACAGATATTCAGCGGGGACAAATTTACGCATGTAAAGATTCCATACTGGAACGACTGTTCATCCAGGGGGATTCCACCCTCATGGAAAATCTCCAGGAAGAGTTAAAACCCCCCGTTGAACAGACACTATTTTTAAGCCATGGGGGCAACGCTGGCGTTATTCACCCCCTGATGAATTCAGGCAAGCTCATGGGATGTTTTGCCTTTATTTTTAAAACCCGGAAAGAAGCTCTGGAATACCGGGAACTGACCCGGAAGATATCCAATCTGTTTGCCCTTGCCATGGAAAAAACCACCCTGTCCCTGTCCGCCCGGCAACGGGCAAGTGAGCTTGCAACCATCAAACAGATCGGAAGTGTACTGGCATCCTCCACCTTTGACATTGAACAGGTGCTGGCCTTTACCATGGACATGATCCGGGTGGCCATGAAGGTTGAAGCAGGCTCCCTTCTGCTCATTGAAGAGGGACAACTCAAGGTCAAAACCGCCTTTAATGTGAACCTGAAAAAAACGACCCTCTTCACCGTCAAATTGGGCCAGGGGATTGCTGGCTATGTGGCGACCAAGGGAAACTGTCTCATTGAAAATGATGTGCAGCGCTCCCATATGTTTTTTTCCGCCCTTGATGATGCCACCGAATTCATCACAAAATCCGCCCTGTGCGTACCCATGATTTCCCAGGGCAAGGTCATCGGGGTTATTGAAGTTTTAAATAAAAGCAACGGCAATTTCATGGCCGATGATCAGCAACTCCTCCAGGCCATTGCCTCATCGGTGAGCATTGCCATTGAAAACTCAAGACTGTACAAGGAAACCGTTCTCAACGAAGAAAAAGAACGGGGCATTCGCCAAATTTTCCAAAAATTTGTTCCTAAGGAAATTGTCGACAGAATCGTCCATGGCGGTGCCAATGAACAGCACCTCATGGAGGAGTTCAAAACCATAACACTCCTGAACATTGATCTTAGAAAGTTCTCAGAACTTGCCAAAAAAATCGGCCCCCAGAAAACTATTTTTGTCCTGAACCATTTTTTCTCTGTCATGGGGGAAATTATTTTTTCCCACCAGGGCATTGTGGACAAATATCTGGGGGATGGTTTTCTGGCCCTGTTCGGCGCCCCCCTGGCCACCATTTCCGATGCCGACAATGCCGTTTTAGCTGCCCTTGAAATGAAAGCAGTCCTGGATGATATCAATACCTATTTAAAAGAAAAAATCGATGTCAATATTGATACTACACTGAGTATGGGCATCAGTATCCACACCGGAGAGGTGGTGGTGGGCAACATCGGCTTTGACAAAAAAATGGACTACACCGTCATCGGAGATGCGGTGAATTCAGTTTTTGGCATCCAGGATCTGACCAAAAAAATACCTGACAGTATTCTGATTTCAGAAAAAACCATGAAGGCCATGCGCTATTCCGTGAAGGTCAATGAAATTGATGTCCCCCAGGACGCACCCAAAGTGGAGGGGGTCAGAGTATTTGAACTGCTGTCACTGGCCTCACCCCAGGGCAACCCCTCCCCCGGAAAAATAAAACCAAAGCCATCCCTTGCCACCACTGCCCAGGAAGTCAGCCTGTTGTTGCAGGATTTCCCCCCCGCAGAGTAACCCCCCTTAACTCCTTTGCAATTGCTTTTTTATCTTGACAAAACAAGGGGGTTACCCTATTATTTGGGATTTTAGCATGATAGTTACATAAGATAAGTACATAAAGGAGATAAAGCGTATGTATGCAGTTATAAAGACCGGCGGAAAACAGTACAAAGTGGAAGAAGGCGATCTGCTTCGGGTGGAAAAACTTGAGGGAACTGAAGGCGCTGAAATTGACTTCAGTGACGTCCTCATGTACTCCGACGGTGAGAATATAAGTCTGAACGGTGGTGACCTTGACAGCGTTGCCGTCAAAGGGCACATTGTGGAGCAGGGCAAAGGAAAAAAAGTGCTTGTATTCAAATACAAACGGCGGAAGGGCTACCGAAAAATGCAAGGCCATAGACAGGCCTACACCGCTATCAAAATTGATTCCATCCAGGCATAGACAATGAGGACTAATTAAAGGAGATAGAGATGTCACATAAAAAAGCAGGCGGAAGTACAAAAAATGGTCGCGACAGTAATGCCCAGCGACGGGGCGTCAAGAAATATGGCGGCCAGGCCGTTGTTGCAGGCAATATCCTGGTAAGACAACTTGGAACCAAAATCCATCCCGGTCAGAACGTGGGAATGGGTAAAGACTACACTCTCTTTTCAAAGATCGATGGTGTTGTGGCCTATGAACGAAAGGGTCGCGACAAGAAGAGAGTCTGCGTTTATGAAGCGTGAAGTTCATAGATGAAGCAACCATTTTCGTCAGGTCCGGCAACGGCGGACCCGGCTGCGTAAGTTTCCGGAGAGAGCGATTTATTGAACGGGGCGGGCCTGACGGAGGTGATGGGGGTCACGGCGGGAGTATTATTTTAAAGACAGATCAGAGCAAAAGAACGCTTTTTGATCTTCGCCGCCAACGGATTATCCGAGCCAAGAACGGCACGCCTGGGATGGGCAGGCTACGGCACGGAAAAAATGCGCCACACCAGATCATCCCTGTGCCCCCCGGCACCCTGGTCATTGATGTGGACACCGAAGAGACCATTGCAGACCTTACCCAGCCTGACCAAGAGTTCATTCTGGCCAAGGGAGGCATTGGTGGACGTGGCAATAAGCGCTTTTCCACATCCACAAATCGAGCTCCACGGCACGCTCAAACCGGTATGCCAGGTGAAGAGTTCAACCTGAGACTGGAGCTGAAACTCCTTGCGGATGTGGGTCTGGTGGGACTTCCCAATGCGGGCAAATCCACCCTGGTAAGTCGAATGTCCTCGGCCCGGCCAAAGATTGCCGATTACCCCTTCACAACCCTTGCACCCTCCCTTGGAATGGTGCAGCCTCAATATGGCGAGCCCTTTGCCATGGCTGACATCCCCGGCCTGATAGAAGGTGCCCACCAGGGTGTGGGACTTGGCATTCAATTCTTAAAGCACATTGAGCGCACCGGTATTCTGGTTCATATCATTGATGTGTCTGCCATTGAGCTTGATGCCCCCCTGGAAGCCTATCACCTGATCAACAAAGAGCTGGAACAGTACAGCAAGGCCCTGGGTCGAAAACCACAACTTCTGGTTCTGAACAAAATGGACCTGACCGGGGCCCAGGAAAAAGCGGATGCCTTTATTGCGGCACTGGGAAAAACCGATGTGATCACTCTGTCTGCGGCCACGGGAAAGGGAACCGACGCCCTCAAACAGATCCTTGCACAAAAACTCGGAAAAACAGATGGATAGTGTCAGACAGTCGACCCTGAAAAACAGTCGACGGATTGTTATCAAGGTCGGCAGTGGCGTATTATCCCTGGCCCATGGCTTAAATCTGGAACTCATTGAAAGTCTGAGCCATGCCATTGGCAACTTGACCATCCAGGGCACCCAGGTGATTCTCATCTCCTCGGGTGCCTTGGCCTTTGGGGTTAAAAAAATCGGCTTTGCCCGGAAACCAGATGATGTCAAAGGCAGACAGGCCGCTTCGGCGGTGGGCCAGGCAGGGCTGATACTTGCCTATGAAAACGCCTTTGCAACCGTTGGGTGCAAGGTGGCCCAGCTGCTGCTCACCCGGGATGATCTTGCCAACAGAAGGCGGTATCTCAACGCCAGAAATACCATCAATACCCTGTTGGACTGGCGCATTGTTCCCATACTCAACGAGAATGACACCATTGTCACCGAAGAGATGAAGCTGGGGGGCAATGACAACCTGGGTGCCTTGATCACCCTGCTCATGGATGCCGATCTCATGATCAATCTCACCGACACCGAGGGGCTCTACGATAAAGATCCCCGGGAATATCCCCATGCCCATCTGATCCCGGTGGTAACCAAAATAACGCGCAAAATGGAACAGGCAGCTGCCGGGGCACCGGGTACATTGGGCACCGGAGGAATGTTGACAAAACTCCAGGCCGCCAAACGGCTGGCCCGGGCCGGAATTCCCATGATCATAGCGCCTGGCCGAAAACCGGATATCCTTCCCCGGATTTTCAGGGGAGAGCCTGACGGTACCTATTTTGTACCCGGTAGAAAAAGACTTAACAGTCGAAAATGCTGGATTGCTTACAGTCTGAAACCCCAGGGAGAAATTCATCTGGACAAAGGGGCCACCCGGGCCATCCTCTCCCGGGGAAAAAGCATCCTCCCCATTGGCATCACCTCGGTGAACGGCACCTTCAGCAAAGGGGCATCCGTGGAGATCAAATCAGACACCAATCAAAGTCTTGGCAAAGGCCTGGTCAACTATTCTTCAGAGGATGTCGCCTGCATCATGGGCCACAGAAGTGATACCATCTGCAATGTGCTGCAGCTATCGCGACCCTATGCAGAGGTGATACACCGGGACAACCTTGCAATTACCTACGAACAGGATGACGCATCATGAATTACGAGTCAACGGTGATGGACATTTCCATCAATGCAAGAAAGGCGGCAAGACAGATTGCCACGGCAGATACAGCCACAAAAAACAAGGTTCTCGACCTCATTGGCCAGAAGCTGATCCAGCAAACCCAGAATATTTTTAGAGAAAATGCCGTAGATCTCAAGGCTGCCGAAGAAAAAGGGATCTCTTCTGCCATGCTGGATCGCCTGAGAATCACCGACCAGACCATTGAACAGATGGTCCAGGGATTAGGGGAAGTGGCAGCCCTCACCGATCCAGTCGGAGCCATTACCCAGAACTGGACCCGGCCCAACGGTCTTGGGGTGTCCAAGATGCGGATTCCATTGGGGGTCATTGCCATGATCTACGAATCCCGTCCCAATGTCACCGTTGATGCGGCGGCCCTGTGCCTCAAGGCGGGCAATGCCACCATTTTGCGGGGAGGATCAGAAGCCTTCCACTCCAACAAGATCCTGGCCACCATCATCCAGGAGGCCCTTACCGAGACAGGGCTTACCAAGGAAATTGTCCAGGTATTGCCCGTCACCGACAGAGAAGCCGTCACCCATCTTTTAAAGCAGGAAGCCTACATTGATGTGGTGATTCCCCGGGGGGGAGAGGCATTGATCCGCTATGTGGTAAACCACGCCACCATGCCGGTGCTCAAACACTACAAAGGCGTGTGCCACGTGTATGTGGATGAAAATTTTGACATGAAAAGCGCCCTTGACATCTGCTTTAATTCCAAGGTCCATCGCCCCGGGGTGTGCAATGCCCTGGAAACCCTGCTGGTCCATGAAAAAGCCGCGGCCACCTTTTTGCCGGCCATGCTTGAGCAATACCACAAGGCCGGGGTGGAGATCAGGGGATGTGACCAAACACGCGCTCTCTTTTCCCAGACCATTCCCGCCCAGGAAGCAGACTGGCATGCTGAATATTTAAACCTCACCCTGAGCGTCAAGGTGGTCCCTGACATGGCAACGGCAGTGGATCACATTGCCACCTATGGTTCTAATCACACAGATGTCATTGTCACCACAGATGAAAACCGTGCCGATGACTTCATCCACCAGGTGGACTCGTCCATGGTGGGGGTGAACACATCCACCCGGTTCAACGACGGGGGAGAACTGGGTTTAGGGGCTGAAATTGGTATTTCCACCTCAAAACTCCATGCCTTTGGCCCCATGGGGCTGGAAGAACTCACCGCCACTAAATTTGTGGTCATGGGTAAGGGACACATCAGACAATAGAAGGAAGGTATGAAAGAGGGCTTATTCGGAGGCACATTCAATCCCCTTCACAATGGCCATATACAGGTGATTTCCCACGTAAAAAACACCTTTGACATTGGCCGTATTCATCTCATTCCCTCTGCAGTTCCACCCCATAAACCCTTTCAGAACCTGGCACCGGCCCGGGATCGGTTTGATATGATAGACAAAACCGTGGCATCCATCCCCGGGCTTTGTGCCTCGGATCTGGAACTCAGGCGCACCGGCCCCTCTTTTACAATTGACACAATTAAACAATTTGTTGATGCCGCAGACCCAGGAATAGAACTTTACTTTATCCTGGGTACCGATGCGTTTTTTGACATGGATACCTGGAAACAGACCTGTGAGATATTTAAAAGAATAAACATCATTATCATGACCCGGGCCGGAGAAAAGAGGAAATCCAGGGAGATTGCTGATTTTCTGGCATCCCAGGTTCCCTGCACCCACCGTTTCGATGAAGCATCCATGACCTTTTATCAACCGGGATTAAAACCTGAATTAAAATCGGTGTACATCTGCAAAACTCCGGAAATTCAAATTTCATCCACCTTGATTCGACACCGCGTAAAAAACAATCAATCTATTCATTCTCTGGTTCCTGGACCAGTGGAAGATATTATTATAAAAAAAGGACTTTACTTATGACCCAAGACTCCAATGCACCCGGGAATCCGGAACAATTCCTTACTGCTGCATTTCAAAGAAAACCTGAAAAAGTTGTGGCCCTTGACGTTCGGGGATTGACCTCATACACCGATACCATTATTATCATCACTGCCACCTCGGCCCGACAGGTCACGGCCATTGCCGAACATATCTACATTGAAATGAAAAAAGAGAAGATTATGCCCCTTGGCATGGAAGGCATCAAGGAAGGTACCTGGGCTTTACTTGACTTTTCCGATGTACTGGTCCATGTCTTTGATCGGGAGTCCAATGAATTTTATAATCTTGAAGGACTCTGGGCCGATGCCCCAAAGATTGACATTTCATCCTTTGAAGAACAAGAATGATAAGGTTTACCAAATCTGATATGTAAATATTCGGGTTGGTAATGTAACTGTTTGGGTAAAATAAGAGAGGAACCCAATGGAAAAAAACAAGGTTGATGCAGTGATTATTCTGGATGGATGGGGAGCCCTAACCAGAGAAAAAGGGAACGCCATTGCCCAGGCTAAAACGCCTTTTCTCAATGAATTGGAAACCCATTATCCAATGACCCATCTTGCCTGCTTCGGAGATGCCGTGGGCCTGCCCGAAGGCATCATGGGAAACTCCGAGGTGGGGCACATGAACATGGGTGCTGGCCGAAAGGTATACCAGGATCTGGTGCGTATCAACCGGGCCATTGCAGACAACACTTTTTTTTCCAACCCTGCCCTGTCCATGGCAATGGAAACGGCAAGGGACCAGGGAAAGACCCTTCATCTTCTGGGATTGCTTTCCGATGGAGGCGTTCACAGCCATATAAGTCATCTTTTTACCCTCATTGACATGGCCCGGGAAAAAGGGGTACAGAACCTTGCCATCCATGCCATACTCGATGGCAGGGACACGCCCCCCAAAAGCGGGATTACATATGTAAAGCAACTGAAAGCTCACCTTGCCAAAAGAGGGGTGGGGCACATCGCCTCCCTGTGCGGCCGGTTCTATGCCATGGACCGGGACACCCGCTGGGAACGCGTGGAAAAGGCCTACACTCTTTACACCAGTGGATCAGGGGAAAATTTTGCCGACCCGGTTGTGGCCATTGAGACAGCCTACAAGGGGGGACACACCGATGAATTTATCCAACCAATCTACATCACCCCCCTGGGCATGGATGCGGCACAGAGTACCCTCCAGGATGGCGACAGCCTTATTTTCTTCAACTTCAGGTCCGATCGGGCCCGGGAGATCACCCGGGCATTCACCGAACCTGATTTTACGGGATTTTTTCGGCAAACAATTCCCACCATTGCCCCCTTTGTCTGCATGACCCAATACGATGAGACCTTCCCATTGGAGCCAGCCTTTGCTCCCCAGCACCTGGATCATATCCTGGGGGAAGAGATCAGCCGCCACGGCCTTAACCAGCTCAGAATTGCAGAGACGGAAAAATACGCCCATGTGACCTATTTTTTCAATGGCGGAGATGAAACCATTTTTCCCGGTGAAGAGAGAATCATGGTACCCTCCCCCCGGGAGGTGGAAACCTATGATGAAAAACCGGAAATGAGCGCCAAAGAGGTGGCCAGACAGGCCTGTAAAAAAATCGCATCCGGTGATATTCAATTCATGGTATTAAATTTTGCCAACATGGATATGGTGGGACACACCGGCATTTTACCCGCCGCCATAAAGGCCTGCGAAACCGTTGACACCTGTGTGGAGAAGGTGGTTCATCAAATCTGGAAATCTGGCGGAACCGCCATGGTCACAGCAGACCACGGCAATGCCGAACAGATGGTGACTGCGGATGGGTCTCCCCACACAGCCCACACCCTGAATCCGGTGAGATTCATCCTGGCAGGGGAAAAATACCGAGGCGTTAAATTAAAAGAGGGTATCCTCGGGGACATTGCCCCCACGGCCCTGAAGGTCCTGAACCTGCCCATCCCCAAAGAGATGACTGGCACCCCTTTGTTTTAAATAACGGTCATGTCCTGCCGGACACAA
>JASFYZ010000048.1:0-6879 GCA_045046665.1 Desulfobacterium sp. | reverse complement strand
CTTTTTGGGAGCTAAGCTAACTTCTGTGAAGCAAGAAGCCCAAGGTCTTTAGACTTGGGTAGCTCACTGAATAGATGTCATTGCATCAGTAGGATGTTGACTTTATTTAAGTCCCTGATCGGGAACTTATGCTTGTCTTCAGCTACAAAAAATGCTAAAAGTATCCGATCGGCAACTTTAAAATGGAGGGGATTTGAAATTATCAACAAAAATCAATAATCCCAAAGAGCTGGGGGAATATTTCTGCAAAGAACGTAAACGGCTGAAATTAACACAGAAAGAGATATCAGAGTTCACCGATGTCGGCAGAAAATTTGTATTGGAGCTGGAAAAAGGGAAAGTAACCGCTCAAATCGGCAAGGTTTTTGAAGTCTTGAACGGCCTGGGCCTTGAACTGCATCTCATTAAACGAGGCGACGGCTGACCATGGAATGTCTGAATGTTTTTTTTGAGCAGACATGGGTCGGTACGCTGAGCCTGGATGAAAAACGGTCTTTTTCATTCCAGTATTCCAGAGACTGGCTGGATGCACCTTATGCCTTTCCCTTATCTGTGTCTCTACCCATGCAGGAGGCTGTCTTTCCCGATGATAAGGCAAAACCGTTTTTTGCTAATCTGTTACCGGAATCCGCAGTCAGAGAATTGGTTGCCAGACGTCTGGGAATTTCTGAAAATAACGATTTTATGCTTCTCCGGCATATCGGCGGTGAATGTGCCGGTGCCATAAGCATTCTTGCAGAATCAATGGCACCTGAATCCAGTGAAAATTATTCCTATCGACCGTTAACCGGCGAACAATTGTATGACTTGATAAAAGAAATTCCCACACGCCCTTTACTTGCAGGCGAAGAAGGTATTCGCATATCCCTTGCCGGTGCCCAGGAAAAGCTTGTTCTCTTGTTCAAAAACTCAAGATTTTATATCCCGTTAAATGGTGCACCCGGTAATTTTATTTTAAAGCCGGGGATGCTTCATTTTCAGTCATCAATTGAAAATGAATCTTTTTGCATGATGCTTGCGGGTGCTTTGGGTTTGCCGGTACCGACCGTGAAAATTCTTACAGAAAAGGATCAAGAAGTATTGTTGATCCAGAGATATGACAGAGTTTTTGATAAGGGTTCAGTACGTCGCCTCCATCAGGAGGATTTCTGTCAGGCCATGGGGCTCTCCCATGAGTTGAAATATCAGGCGGACGGTGGTCCGGGGCTTAAAGCATGTTTTTCGCTTGTCAGGGCACATTCCGCCAACCCTATCAAAGACCTTCAGTATCTACTCCGCTGGGTGTTTTTTAATTATTTGATCGGTAATATGGATGCCCATGCCAAAAATCTGTCCTTTCTCTATGATTCAAAACAGATTCGTCTGGCACCCTTCTATGATATGCTCTGCACGGATATATATGAAAATTTGACAAAAAAATCTGCCATGAAAATAGGAGGCGAGAATCGTCCAGAATGGGTCATGCTAAGACATTGGGAACGGCTCGCAAGGGAGGTGAACATCAGCCCTTCTGTTCTCAAAAAACAATTATCAAATTTTTGTGAGGCATTGCCGGATGGTATCCATGGCACACATTTGAAATTTATTGAAAAGTACGGACACAATCAACTGGTGAAAGCCATCGTATCCGCTGTACAGAAAAGAAATATTAGAACACTTAACCTGTTAAAATAGATGGGCTTTCAGTGCTGCTCTTCAGATCTCGAAGTATATAAGGAGCATTAATTATGGAAGAAAACAATCTGTCTCAACAAATAAGACAACTGGCAAATAATTCCGGTATTGATGCATTGGGCTTTGCCGCTGCTGGAGAATTTAAGGGATATCGTGCGCAGCCCAAGCGTAGATCTCCAAAGCTATCTTTGCCGGATGCAAAAACCCTCATTGTTGCAGGAGTTTATATTGGCGGTTTTACCCTTCCTGCCTGGTCGAATCCCAATTGGGGAAGAGCCAGTAGACTTTATTTGTCAGGTTTTTTTCTGGATGTTGTAAAACCCCTTGCACCCATTGCAGATTTACTGAAAAGTCGCGGATACACGGCTGTACCCTGCGATGGTTCTGAAGCAGACGGCTCCATTTTGCCTTTAAAACTTGCTGCGGTGCGTGCGGGACTTGGCTGGCAGGGAAAGCATTCTCTTCTCATTTCTAAAAAATTTGGTACCTTCCTTGCGCTGGGAGGAATGATTACCAATGCGGTCCTTGAATTGAATGAAGCAGAGGATAAAAACAGGTGCGCTGATTGTGATCAGTGTCAGGTGGCCTGCCCCCTGGGTGCCATTGATCGCCCCCATGTACTGGATACCTCAAAATGCCTTTCAAATTTGTTGCAGGAGGATTATTTGCCGGAAGCGGCAAAAGAGATAATGGACAACCGGGTGGGGGATTGTGAAATTTGCCAGGAGGCATGTCCATGGAATAAAAAACACCTCAGACACCCATTGGATACCGGATTGACAAGGGCTTTTAAGGGCAAAATCAAAAATTGGGAATCGTTTTTTCATCTACCTGGACTTGTTAAACTGACGGAGAAAGGCTACAGGGAATCACTGGGTCGCCTGAATACCGGAATTCCCTATGAACTGTTCCATCGCAATGTGTTGATTGCTATGGCCCATGTTCAAACAGTTTCCCCAAGCTCCTTGTGATTATTTGTCCACATCAGTGATCTAAAAGTTAAATTTATCGAGAACAAAGGAAAACTGATGCACAATAAATATATCAATCAAGTGGCAAAAAATTAAACAGGTAAAGTCGAACAAAAACAAATAGATAATGTTAAAATAGGTCGAAATGACCCTTGTCCTTGTGGAAGTGGTAAAAAATACAAAAAATGTTGTTTGAAATAATTAATAATCTCGTACGGCCTTTACATGGTAAAAACTTGAAAAATCGTTTTTTCCCACAAAACCCATTTCCAGGTTTACGTACCACCCGGAAATCAAGGTGCAGCGATCGCTGCTCCATAAATAGGGCTGGCCGTCATCAAATATCGGTTCAAGGCAATGGCCAGCGCCCTGGGGCAGGGGAGATAAAATGGTTATCAGCTCGGCAATGGTGGGCAGACGCCAGGGTAATGGCATCTTTTTTTGTTGGTTCAAACGTGTCACATAGGCATGGGCATTCTTCCAGTTCATGGGGTAGGGGGAGCCGGAAGTCTCCCACACCAGACCGGTGGCATGGTCCACCACCTGATCCAATCCTATTTTTTCAAAATTGTTTTTTAAAAAAGCAGTAGGTGCCATGAGAGAGGTCAGATGGAAGCGTTCCGGGGCATCCCTTTCAAAGGTTTTAATGGGGGTTTTCCGGGGCGGATCACAGGATATATGCATGGGTGGCTCATCCAGAAAATTATCGGGCAGGGCACACATGAGTTCTTTTTTTTCCATCCACTGATGTTCTAATTTTTCAAGATTCATGGCCATTTCTTGTGTTGTCTGGAATCTCTTGGATGGTTCGGGATGCATGGCTTTATTAAAAAACAGATCCCAATGTTCATCCAGATCACTGTTGTATGGGCTGGCCAATACCTGGTTATTTTCTGGCAATATGCCGGTGACCATGCGAAAGAGCATCACCCCCACGGAATAAAGGTCACTCGTCTCCGTGGCCTGCTCCGGGTTCTTCTCCTGCTCCGGTGCCGCATAATAGGGGGAGCCCACCTTGACGCTGCCATGGATCTTCAGCGTTTCTCCCCGAAGTTTGGAGAGGCCGAAATCGCCGATTTTAACTCCGTCAAGTTCGGTTAACATGATATTAAAGGGCTTGATATCCCGGTGGACAATGCCCGACCAGTGGAGACACCCAAGACCCTCCAGGATCTGCCGGGCATAGTGGAATGTTTTTTCAAGACTTAAAATCCGTGTGGGCCGTTCGGTCTCCATGGATTCCCCTATCAACTGCCCCAGGTTGTTGCAGTAAAAATCCATGGTGTAGAAAAGTTTGCCCTCTGATCTATCAAAATCAAACAGTTCCAATATATTGGGATGGCGGATTTTTGCCATGGTAATGGCTTCTTGGGTAAAAAGGGCTTCCACGGCTTCCTGGGCCATCACCGATATCAAAAGAGGGTTGGGATCAAGATATTTAAGCGCACCAATTTTTCCGGTTACCGGATATTGGATCTTAAAAACCTTTCCCATGCCGCCCTGGCCAAGGAGCCCGGTGACGCTGTATTTTCCTATTTTTTTCATGGATTTAAATTTTCTCAGTTTGGGGCTAATTTGGTGGCAAAGGATTCGGGAAACCCGGCATCCCTGATTTTTTGCATGGTCACCGGGTAGGGGTAGGGCACATACAGGACATCTATGGTGTGTGCAAGGGAATCGTAGATCATGAGTTTTGCATCTTTGTTGTCATCCCGGGGCTGCCCCACACTGCCAGCGTTGATGAGATACCTGGAATCTTTTTTCAGTGTTTGAAATCCCTGGGCCAGGGGATGTCGGATGAGTTCTGCATGACAGGTGCATTCAATAAGTTCCAGTTCATGGGTATGCCCGCAGAAACATATGGGTTGTGCAAGTTCTGATATTTTTCTGGCAAGGGCTTTATCTGACAATTGGAATGGGTATAAAAAGGGAGAATGGGGAGGCACCCCATGGACAAAGCGCAGGTTCTCTTTTACCATGGATTTCTCAAAGGTATGAATGGTTTTGATATGATGTGGGGAAAGGGCCTCATTGGTGTTTACAACAGACTTTTGGGCTACGGGGTTAAACCAAGTGATAAATCGGGGATGTTTGACCACCATCTCATGATTACCCAGGATGGATTTAACTTTTTTTTGGGCCAACAGGTCCATCACCTCGTTGGGGTTGGGACCATATCCGATGTTGTCTCCCAAGGATATGATTTGATCAACCGTGTAGGTTTCAAGGCGATTGATGACCGCTGTCAGCGCTTCGAGATTTCCGTGAATATCAGATAGAATAGCAAGTTTCATTTTCAACCAGGCAGATTAATATTGATTCAGGATTGCTGCAAGTAAATATTTTTTGGGGTGGGTCATAACATCGGCCAGTCATCATAATTGGTGGGCCAATGGGGTCAGGCTTATATTATTGGAGGCTGGGACTTTTATCAGGCTCCATGTTTGTAAGTTCTCAATAACCTGGGGTGATAAAACCTGTTTACCCTTTAAACGCCAGGCGCTATTCAAAAGGATTCCCTGAATGCCTGAACTTATTGAGAACTTACCCATGTTTTGGGCAACGGTTTGTATTTAAATGAAAATTTAAGCAAAAGTGCCAATAACGCAAGGTGACCCCTCCCCAGAGTGGCCGATGTTATGACCAACTCCGAAGAATGCTATAACGGGTGGGGTTTGAAATCAAACAATATTTTTTTCGGCAAATCAGGCTGAGTGGATTAAATTGTAAAATTTAATGTATGTATGCAAAGCATCAACCATTTTAATTATGGCGTTTAAGCAATTCCGTTGACATGTAATTCCACTGAAATTATATTGATGGAAAAAATTATTTTTCTGTTTTTGGAACACATCCTGTTCCGAATTTGAACTCACTGCCAAAGCATCAGGCAAGACTTGGATAGAGTGTTGTCAAGCGATCTCCCAGCATCTGTGCCAGGCGTTTATAAAGAAGACTTTCACTTGAAGGATATTGGGCCAGCTTCTCCAGAAAATTGTCTTTTTCAATTTTAACAGTCTTTACCGCAGTCATGCACAGGGCAGTTGCGGAATAGCTTTCCCTGCCCACCAGTGATGACCATCCAATGACCATACCAGCATCCTTTGCAATAAAAACCACAGGCCCCTTGGTGCCGATACTGAGTTTTACGCTCCCTTTGATCAATACATAGAAAAAATTTGCTGTCTGATCCTGGTTGAACATGACAGCTCCATCGTCAAAATCCACTTTTTCTGTCTGGTTCATGACCACTTTTACAAAGTCAGCGTCCATTCCCCAGAAAAGATCTCCTTGTGTAAGATACATATATCCCTCCTTTTACTTTTTCAGTCATGATTTGCCGAAAAATTTGATATTATTTTATGTAAAATTCCGTCCAACCTACTGGAATAATGAGAGTTGCAATTTTCGTTATGGCAGATACTTACCGGCACGTGGGTTATATTGAGCATAAATATGCGATTTTATCCACGTATCTGGGACGAAATCAATGGGTGATCGGACTGGGGTGGAAGAGGTCAACTCGTATGAACAACTTAGCGAGGCTGGATGAGTATCGTGGATTGAATATTGAGAATAAAATTAATACTGTATACCCCTTATTATATAGAAATTATCATCTTAGTCAAGGGGGCAGATAATTCTGGGTAGAGCCATAATCTTAAGCAGCAATTTTGAGCCTCGATGATAAAGTCCCACACACCTCATCGCCAGGGTTTAGCATGGTCATCGGTGATGGATTCAAAGGTGCCCCGGGTCAACTTTTGTAAATCACCGGGAGCCAGTTCTATTTCCAGGCCCCTGCGGCCCGCACTGACATAAATGGTGGAAAAATTTTGGGCCGAGGTATCAATGATGGTGGTAAGGCATTTTTTCTGGCCCAGGGGGCTGACTCCGCCCAGTACGTATCCGGTGGAACGCGCCACATCTGATGGTGTGGCCATGGCTGCTTTTTTAGCACCACAGGCCTTTGCCATGCGTTTCATGTTCATCATGGCAGTCACCGGAATCACCCCGACAGCAAGCTTGCCATTGTCCAGGCTCACCACCAGTGTTTTAAATACCTGTTCCCCGGGTATTCCCATTTTTTGAGCGGCTTCGGTGCCATAGGATTCACTTGTCGGGTCATGGTCGTATTTGTGCAGGGTATATGAAATTTTGGCTTTTTTTGCTGCATTTATGCCGGGTGTCATGGGAATTTTTTTCCTTTAGGAATGAGTCCTAAATAACTTTC
>JASFYZ010000047.1:0-3990 GCA_045046665.1 Desulfobacterium sp. | reverse complement strand
CCCTCCAGCGGGGCGTTATCGGTTGCACTGTGTTCTTTTTGTTGTTGATATGGTTAACACCTGGTATGGCCAATGCTCGGGATGTTTCATTTGTCAATGATATTGGGATGGAATTTATTCTGGTCAAACCAGGGTCTTACATCATGGGAAGCCCCGTGGATGAACCCCATCGAAGCACCAATGAACCCCAGCATCGGGTGGAGATAAAAAAAGCCTTTTATATGCAGGCAACGGAAGTCACGCTGAAGCAATGGCACAGCATCATGCCCAAAAAGAGTTTTTGGTCCCGTAAAGGGATAAATGATACGCCTGTGACCCGGGTCTCCTATTATAATTGCCGTCGGTTCATGGGAAAATTGAGCCGCAAGACCAACCGAACCTATCGTCTGCCCACGGAAGAGGAGTGGGAATATGTTTGCCGGGCAGGGACCACCACAGCCTACAGTTTTGGAGATAAGATTGACTGTACAAAGGCCATGTTCGGAAACAATAGTTTAAAATGCCCAGACTGTATCCAGGAGTCTGAATCCCGAGGGTTGCAACTGGATTTGCCAGCTCCGGTGAAGAGCTATCCCCCAAACCCCTGGGGATTTTACGATATGCATGGCAATGTATGGGAATGGGTGGCAGATGCATACCATGGATACCTGGCCCAGGATGACGGACACCTGCCCGGTAAAGAAAGATCCTGGGACACCCGGATCAAACGGGGGGGGAGTTGGTTCATGTATGGGTATTCTTGCCGCAGCGCCAACAGGGCCTGGGCCCATCCCGGTGGAAAATTTAAAACCACGGGGTTTCGGGTGGTGCTTGAGGTAGTTAAATGACCAAAAAATTTCTCAATATATTTAAGGTGTATGAAGATGAAATTGCCATTCTGCTCTGGACGGTGGCCCTTTTGTTCATCATTCGAAGTGCTGGAACCCTGCTGAACAATTTTGCTGAAACTGCTTTTTTAAAACGGTATGGTGTGGAGTACCTGCCGGTGGTGAACATGATCAATGCCGTGATCACCTTTTTTCTTACGGGGATTTTAACGGCATTCACCGGTCGCATGGCAGCCACTCGACTACTCTCCTGGGTATTTATTATCTGTGGTGTCAGCATCACGGTCATGCGCCTGGCCATTCCCCTGGGATACGAAATTATTTATCCCATGCTGTTTATGATGAAAAGCCAGTTTGAAATGCTCCAGGCCCTGATGTTCTGGAATTTGGCCAATGACCTTTTTAACACCCGTCAGTCCAAACGGCTTTTTCCCCTGGTCACCGCCGGGGGGGTGGTGGGCATGATTTTGGGAAGTTTTCTCACGCCTTGGGTGGCCTCTGTGTTTCGCATGGATAACCTGCTCTATGTCTACCTTGCCTTGACACTGGCAGGGGCACTGCTGGTCAATGCCATGACCTCCCGATTTCCCACCCTGGTGTTCACCGATCAGAAAACCGGTAAATCCAAGGGCCGAACCCCTATGATTGAAGAGTTTAAACGGGTGATTCCCCTGTTAAAAGAATCCACCCTGTTTAAAATCGTTCTGGTGCTGACATTCATGCCCAATGTGGTGATTCCCATTATAAATTATCAGTTCAACTATGCCATTGATAATCAGTTTGCCAGTGAAGCCAGCATGATTCATTTTTTTGGTTATTTTCGGGGCGTTTTGAACATTATCAGTCTTTTTATCCTGTTGTTTGTGGGGAGGATTTATGGTCGATGGGGAATCTCAGTGGCCCTGATGTTCCATCCCTTTAATTATGCCATTGCCCTGTTGGGATTTTTATTTCGATTTGATATTTTTGCTGCAATGTATGCGAGAATGTCCACAAATATCATCCGAACCACCATTAATGTGCCTTCCAATGCCATTTTAATGGGTTTGTTTCCCGATTCCTATCGTGCCATGATCCGTCCCTTTTTACGGGGAACCGTGGTAAGAGTTGCCCTTTTCATGGGGTCTGGCTTGATTCTTATTTCCACACATTATTTTCATCCCCGTTATCTGAGCCTGGTGGCGCTTCCCTTTGTCATTGCCTGGGCTGCCGCCCCTTTTGTGCTGAAATCTGCATACACGCGGATCTTGATGGATCTCATGAAGAGCGACATGTTTGAGCTCAAGCACTTTGATGGCCGCCAGCTTTCCCAGATATTCAAGGGGGGTAAAATCCAGGAGGCCCTGGTAAGCGCCTTTTTAAAAGCGGATGGCAAAAACACCGTGTGGTATGCCAGATTGCTGAAACATTTTAGTATAGATAATTTTGACCAATTGATACTGGAAAAACTGCCATCCCAGGATGACGCGGTGAAAATACCCCTTGTAGATATGCTCTCCCAGGGGTTGGAAAAAGACGCCATGAAAAAACTTATGGCCCAGGCCCACCCGGAGAAACATGAGATTTCCATTGTTGCATTCAGCCATCTTATCCAATGCAAGAATAATTGCCGGATAGACGCCCTGGAGGAAGTGTCCATGGATGCGTATCTGAAAAGTTCAGATTCCGGGGTCCGGGGTCATGCCTTGGCCTGTCTGTGGCCAAAGGAACCGAAAAAATGCGCCACCATTCTCAACTCATGGCTTGTATCATCCCTTGATGATGATCAAAGGGCCGGGGCCATCTGTGCTGGTTTTGTGGGGGATGATGTGGTGATACCGGTGCTGCTGAACCTTCTGTATGCGGCCCCTTCGCCAGATCTCATTGCCAATCTTCTGGTATCGCTGTCCCAGCTTGGGACGGAAGATATCAACGATCTTCTTTTTCCCTATCTGACCAATGAGGATAAAAAAATTAGAAAGGCTGCCATCACAGCCCTGGATATTAACAGTGAAACGGCCTTTCGCCATGGGCTCCAACGGGTGGGGGACAGTGATGAATCCATCCGGGAACTGGCCAGTACACGAATCCGTGAGGCAGACTATCAGAATAACCGCATTGTGGTGGAATCCCTTGCCATACCTGACAGGCGACTGCGCAAAGGGCTTTTTGAACTGCTGGAGCATCTGGATATAAAAGATGGAGATGTTTATGCTTTTGCCAGAAAAGGCCTGGAAAGTTGTTATCTTTATCTTGCCATGGGACTTAACGTGGCGTCTTTGCCATCCACCCCTGTGAGAGAGTTGGTCAAGACCCATCTGTTCCAGAAAAAGGAATTGATCCTGGAAAATGTCATCCGGGTGCTGGTTATCCATGATGAAACAGGTCGCATGAAAACCGCATGGAAGGGAATTTCTTCTTCGGATAAAAAACACAATGCCAATGCCACCGAATTGTTGGGAGATCTTCTGGACCGTAGATTGTTTGACACCATGCGTCCCCTGCTGGAGAGCCCCACACCTGCCGTTGCCGTGATGGAGGGACGCCCCTTTGCAACCATTCCTGAGTTTGATACAAAGGGGATGGATGTATACAATCGTCTGGTATTATCCGAGGACTGGGTGGATGTTGTCATGGGCCTTGATTTAAGCCTGGATGATCCCGGACTTCTGGAGCCGGAGGAATTCTGGGAGACCCATGATGCCTTTACATCCCATCACATCATAAAGGAAATTGAAATGATTAAACACAAGAAAACCGCTGATATTAAGGGCGATAAAAAGACATCTGGACAGGAAATTTCCCTTGGTGAAAAAATTATGCTTTTGCGGGAAATAGATATTTTTTTCGATCTTAAAGTGGCTGAACTTGCAGCCATTGCCGCAGTAACAGAGGAGGTGTCCTACCCGCCAGCCCAGCAGGTTTTTAAGCAGGAAGATGTGGGGAACACGGTATTCATGGTCATTTCCGGCCTTGTGGAGGTGGTGCGGGAATTGTCCCCGGAGGATCGCGTTGTCCTGGATACCATCAGCCGGGGAGGGGCCTTTGGGGAGATGGCCCTTTTGGACGATTCTCCCCGGTCGGCAACCATCCAGACCGTGGAGACGTCCCGGTTTCTCATTCTTCATAAACAGGCCTTCAACGAAACCGTGATGGAGTATCCCCGGATTGCATTGCAGATCTG
>JASFYZ010000046.1:0-10662 GCA_045046665.1 Desulfobacterium sp. | reverse complement strand
AAATCCGATTAATTTTCTTAACCCGACAAGGATTTTCGAAAATGCCCACATATCTAAATAATACATCATTAAAAGCGGATCTTTCTGGCCCCCATGGGGAACGGTTCACTGTTTTGCCAGGCGAGACTATTGAGGTGCCGTTTTTTGTGGTTGATGCGAATTTCACCCAGATAGCTGTCACTCCACTTCCGTCTGTTGCCACCGCCACCACTCCCGTTGTCCTGACAGAAACCGTTGCTGATCACGCCCTTAACGCCTCCACCCGACGTGTGAAAATCGCACAAATCACAGGATCAATTACTGTCCGGCCCCAGTTGGACACCGCCACGCCCCTGCTTTTGGACTGGACAGCCGATGACGGAGCCAGTGCTGAATTCCATCTGGATGATTTCCCCTGCTCTCTCCTGCGGGTGTCCGGGTCCGGCATGATAACCATCATGGAGTATAATCGCTAATGGCAGGTATAACCCTATCCCAGGCAGAGGCTAAACTTACCACCTGGATGGCCGCCGAGGATGCAGTGGCCACCAGTCAGGCCTATTCCATCGGTGCCCGTCAGCTCACCCGGGCCAATCTCAAGGAAATCCGGGAGACCATTGATTATTGGGAACAAAAGGTTAACCGCCTGTCCCGGGGTGGCATCCGGATCACTGGGGGCACACCATGCTGAAAGAGATTTCCAAAGCTGCTTCCAGAACAAAACTAACCTGGCTGGACAAGACCATTTTTCACTTTGCCCCGGTCACCGGTGCCAAGCGAATGAAGGCCCGGATAATGACAGAAATGCTGGCATCCTACACGGGGGCCAGTAAGTCCCGGCGGTCAATGAAAGAATGGTCTCCCATGGGCAACGATGCTGATTCTGACATCCTGCCAGATCTGGAAACCCTGCGTGAGCGGTCCCGGGATCTCATCCGGAACAACCCCATTGCCAATGGCGCGATAAAAACCAAGGTGACAAACGTAGTGGGTGCCGGTCTCCGGCTGCAGTCCCGAATTGATCGCAAAGCCCTGGGCATGGATGACGACCAGGCAGATGTCTGGGAAGAGCAGGTAGAACGAGAATGGAGATTGTTCTGGGATACCAAGGAAACCGACGTGGCCCGGACACTCACTGGACATGACATGGTTCGCCAGGTGTACCACCAGTCAAAGGAAAATGGGGACGTGTTTGTTTTGCTTCCCCGGGTGAATCGGCAAAATTGCCCCTATGATCTTAAATTACAGATCATAGAAGCGGACCGGGTGTGCAATCCAAACAATCAACAAGATACCGAAAAAATTGCAGGTGGCATTGAGCGAGACACCTATGGGGCCCCGGTGACCTATCACATCATGAAGCATCACCCAGGGTCCATCATCCAGGATCAGAAATGGGAATCACGACCTGCCTATGGCAGTAAAACCGGTTTAAGAAATGTGATACATTTGTTCAACCCCACCCGCCCGGGCCAATCCCGGGGAGTGCCGGATCTTGCTGCCGTCATCGAGCCCTTGAAACAGTTGGGCAGATACACGGAAGCGGAAATGATGGCCGCCGTGATATCCGGGTTTTTCACCGTTTTTATTGAATCAGAAACTGGTGGAATTGATAATTCAGGTGGATTTAATTATTCAAATTTTGATGATGAATCAGGCCAGAGTAGCTCAGACAAGGATATGAAGCTTGGCAACGGGTTGATCATTGATTTGGCACCAGGCGAAAAGATCCACGACTCAAACCCCGGACGGCCCAACGCAGCCTTTGACCCCTTTTTCCAGGCAATTCTCCGCCAGGTTGGCGTGGGCCTTGAACTGCCCTTTGAGATTTTAATCAAACACTTCACTGCAAGCTATGCCGCCGCCCGGGCCGCCCTGCTTGAGCTGTGGAAATATGTCATGACCGAGCGCCGGCACCTCACCGATAATTTTTTAAAATTGGTGTATGAGATCTGGATGTATGAAGGCGTGGCCACCGGTCGCCTGGCCGCCCCCGGGTATCTTGTGTCTCCTTCCATCCGGGCCGCCTATCTGGGGTCTGAGTGGATAGGCCCTGCCAAGGGGCAGATTGATGAACTCAAAGAGGCAAAAGCCGCTGATCTCCGCATGAATATGGGGATCTCCACTCTTGCAGACGAAACAGCCCAGGCAACGGGGAAGGATTGGGATTCTAACCACCGACAGCAAGTTAAAGAAAAAAAACGACGTCTTGAAGATGGATTGATTGAAGGTGAAGTGGTGGCCAGTGCAAGTGATTCACCCCCTCCCCCTGGTAGTGAATATGAGGACATAAAGGGCAAATTAGATGCTTACGGTGTGGGAATCCGGGCTGGCGGGATTACTTCACAAAGGGATGATGAAATCAGCTTCAGAGACCAAATGGATTTACCAACTATGGGCACTGCGGTTGAAGGGGCATGGGAAGAGGACGAAGGGTTTAGACGTCCGATTACATTATCAAGCGGGCAAATCGACGTCAATACTGAAGGGAAAGAAGCCCCAATCCCAAACGATGACGATCCTGGGGAGGAATAATGGGTAAACAATACGAATATGAAATCAAAAATCAGACCGATGACTCTGCTGACTTGATGCTGTACGGCATAATCGGGAGTTATTGGGACGATAATGATGCCAAGGAAATTGTCCAGGCAATCAATAACATGGATGTCAGCAATATCAATGTTAGCATTTATAGTAACGGAGGGTCTGTTTTTGCCGGGTTGGCTATTTACAATGCCCTTAGAAACCACCGGGCCAAGATAAATATCTTTATTGATTCTTTGGCTGCCAGCATTGCATCCGTGATTGCAATGGCAGGCACCGTCAGCATGCCCCGCAATGCGTTTCTAATGATTCACAACCCCTGGAGCTATGCCGATGGAGACGCGGAGGCATTTAGGAAAATGGCTGATACCCTGGCAAAGATAAAAGATAGCCTGGTGTCTGTGTATCATGCCAAGACCGGCATTGCCGTGGATGAGATTTCCACCCTGATGAATGACGAGACCTGGCTGACAGCAGACGAGGCCATGGCAAAGGGTTTTGCCGATATTATAGACGGAGAAGTGGATGTCTCCGCCCTGGTCCCCGAAACATTCATGAACTCAATTCAGAATTTTAAAAATGTGCCGCCCCAGATGCGGGCCATTCTATCCAATAAAAAACTGTCCCAGTCGGGGCAACCAACCAAGGACAAAGAGATGAACATTACCCTGGATTCATTGAAAAAAGACGCCCCGGAGTTGCTGGCCTCCATCCAGAAAACAGCCCGGGAAGAAGACCATAATGAAGGGCTGGCCGCCGGTGCAGTGACAGAACAAGCCCGCATTCAAGCTGTTTTTGCCCAGAATCTGGCAGGACACGATGCCCTGATTCAGACCCTGGCCTTTGATGGCAAAACCACAGGACCCGAAGCCGCCATGCAGGTGCTGGCAGCGGAAAAGGCCGCCCGTAATGTCGCAGTCAATAACCTGGCAGATGACGGAATTCCCCCGGTGGCAGCATCAGCGCCCCCTGCCACGCCAAAGGCTGCTGCTAAAGAACCAAAAACAGAAGCAGATTTCAACGCCAATGCTGATCTGGTAGAGGAGTTTGAAGATTTTGAAACTTATGACGCATACCAACAGGCCACCCAAAATGGCCTGGTCCGCGTTCTTAAAAACAAGGAGGCGTAACCCATGACGACTTTATCCGTGGATGCTGCCCGGACATATGAATTGGGTGATCGGAATGAGTTCCCCCTTATTGCCGCTGATATTATTTACGAAGGGGCGGCTGTTGGCCTGGTAAAAGCCTCTGGCCATATCCAGCCTTTGACCAGTTCTGACAAATTTGTGGGTTTTTCAGAGAAGCAGGCAGATAATTCCACCGGAGCCGCCGCCGCCATTAACAACCGCGTTCGCCGTTGTGGATCTGTAAAACTTGCCATTTCAGGGGCGGTTATTACCGATGTGAATCTGCCGGTTTATGCGTCGGATGATAACGCCTTTTCCTTTTCGAAAACTTCCGGTGTTTTTGTGGGGTTTACCCGGCGGTATGTCTCATCCGGTTACATGATTGTTGAATTTGATGTGGACAAGTTTACAGATCCCCATGCAGGCTTGATATCCGAAACCGTTAGTGACAATAAGACCCTGGATGCCCAGGACACTGCTAAGGTTTTTTTTGTTGATACGGATGCAAAAGCCATCACTTTGCCATCTGTGACAGGCATGAAGTTCAGGGTGGTTAATGGGGGGGCATTCGGCACCGTAGCGGTGACAATTTCCCCAAACGCAAGTGATGGCATTAAGGGCCCGGATCTTACCGCCGTGGATGACAAGGATTTGATCAGCACCAAGGCAACCGCATGTCGTGGGGATTACGTGGATATTGAATATGCAGATGCAACCGGTTGGGCCGTGTCAAAAATGGTCGGAACCTGGGCCAAGGAGGCATAAAAAATGGGTATTAAAAAAATCACAGAGCGACAGGTTATTGGAAGTTTTTACAAGGCTTTGGCCCAGAATGCTGGGGCGGAGTGGATTGGAGACGTTTCCAACTATTTCACCAGTGACCAGGAAATTGAAGAGTATGCGTGGCTTGGCATGACGCCTGCCATGCGTGAGTGGATTGGAGGTAGAAACACAAAAGGCTTCCGTGAAGAATCCATGCAGATCCGGAACAAGCATTATGAAGCCACTCTGGAAGTGCTGGTCAAGGATCTCCGGAGAGATAAAACCGGACAGCTTATGGCCAGAATCAACGAGCAGGCCCGACGTGCGAATACCCACTGGGCCAGTCTTTTGGCGTCGCTGATTGTCGACGGTGAGTCTTCTGTCTGCTATGACGGTCAGTATTTTTTCGACACGGATCATGAAGAGGGGGATTCCGGGGCACAGTCAAATAATATCTTGGTGGATATCTCTGCTTTGCCGGTCGAAATCCACGGCAGCACCACAGTTCCGGCCGTGGCAGAGTTCCAGCATGCCATTGCCAAGGGGGTTGAACAGATTGTGAGTTTTGTGGATGACCAGGAGGAGCCCATGAATGAAGATGCCACGGCATTCACTATCATGGTCCCCATTTCGTTCATGAATGTTGCTCTCCAGGCCGCCGCTACACCGACACAGGTGGGTGAAACCCAGACTGTACTCCAGGCGCTCAAGAGCAATTTTTCCCTGAAGGTTGTGCCCACACCCCGGCTGGCCAGCTGGAACAATAAATTTGCCATGTTCCGGACAGACACCTATCTGAAATCATTAATTCGCCAGGAAGAAATGGGCGTTAAAATGAAAGTAAAGGGGCAGGGCTCCGAATTTGAATTCGATAATGATGCTCATCAATACGGGATCGATTGCTGGAGAAATGTTGGGTTTGGATACTGGCAAAACTCTTGTTTGATCACTTTTGAATAAGGCGGTAAGTGATGGAAAAATATAAAACAACCGGTCTGGTTACATTATATCAGGGTCAGATTGGGCTTGCCAAAAACCAGGCAGCAGTAAGGAAACGGAAATTGAAAAAAGTTAAGGGGGATATTTACGAAATTATCGCTCCGGTGCAGTTTAAAGCTGGGGAAGTAATTCGGTTGGTACCTCCTGATAAAATCACCTTGGTGAATTTGGATTTATTTAAGGAGCCAATGCCTGCTCTTACCGCACATGCGATTAAAAACCAGGGCCACATTGACGATTTTGAGTTGGTTGAGGGGGCAGCCTATGACGCTTAGTGATCAAATCAACACGGATATGCCTGTATTTTTTAATGCAGATGAGTTCTCGGTATTGGCCAGTTTTAACGCTGGAGACCCAATATCCGTGACTGTGGATCACGACGTGTTGATGCAGGCACAGGGGTATGATACTGGCGTTGGTACTATGGGGACTGTAATTACAGCCATGGTCTCAGATTTGGGCGCTCCTTCCAAGGGTGATACTTTTGTCATTGGTGACACAACGTACACGGTACAGCGGATTGGTGAGCGATCAGAGGATAATTTAACTGTGCAGGTGGTGGTGAAATGACTGATCCCATGATCAATATTAATCGGTCAGACATGGCGGCGGTTGAGTCCATGCTTTCCGACGTGAAAAATGGTGCTGTTAAGGCTATGGTGACTGCCATAAATGCCACTGTCAGCACCACCAAAGTGCAGGTAAAAAAACGCATCGGGCAAAAAGCAAACTTGAGCGCTGCAAGGATTAATAAAAATTTATCCATTGTAAAGGCAAATTATTCAAAAATTTCCGGGAAATTGGTAGCCAGTGGAGAACCAATCGGGTTGATTGAGTTTAAGACAAAAAGGAAGAATAAAAATGGGGTATGGATAAAAATATGGAAAGATGCCTCTGCAACGATGGTCAAGCACTCATTTGTCGCTAATGCTACCGGCAATGACCATGTTTTCTGGAGAGATTATGACGGCCCTCGGAAACCGATTTCCCCAGGCAGAAAATACGGAGCAATTCCAAAAAAATTTAGGCTGCCTGTCGTGAAATTGACAGGACCCAGAATTGAGGACGTTTTTGCAAGAACAGACATCCTTTTACCTGCGCAAGATGATGCCGGGGATTTACTGGTGGTTAATCTCGGTAAAAAAGTAGACGATATTTTGAGGCGTCATAATGGCTGATACTATCCGGGAAAATATCATCTCTGCCTACACCACCCGTCTGGCCACCATGACCACCATCAACGGGTATGTTGTCGGGGCTGGAGATTGCAATCCAGATGAAGCAGGTGTCTACAGGGCAACGCCAGAGGTAGATCCCGATGATATCCCGGCATGTGTGGTATGGCCTGGTATTGAAGAGGCCGTCAAGGATTACGGCGAACACGAATGCGCAATGAAAATGAAAGTGGAGGCCATGGCACCAATTGGGACAACGAATCCGTCAATCATCCAGGAGCGAATCCTGGGGGATCTGAAAAAATGCCTATTTGATATGACTGTCATAATCCACGCCGATATTGAGGGCATTGTTTACATCGGCGGAGGCGTGTCTCAGACCCCGTCGGAGGAGGATACTATTGCCGCTGCATATGTGGAATTCACTGTCAAATACAATGAGATCGTTGGAGATCCATACACCAATTAAATCGAAATAATAAAATCCGGGGCTCTCCAGATGTCCGGCCAGACCGACGAGGATGCAAAATAGAGAAAATGCCCCTTTTTTATGCCCCGGGCAAAACATCAGGAATAAGGAGTAGAATCAATGGGAACGTCAGAATTTGCAAAATTAATGATGGAATCCGCCCAAGTGCCTTTTGGGCCGACCGCAGCAACGGATACGGGAGATCATAAGATTTTTACCGTTCCCGGGAAAACAGTTTTTTCGAACAAATCCGGAAAAGAGCTGACGGTGAAGCCGGACGGAATTGTGACAGGAAGAAATCTACTTTCTCCTCATGCTGATGTTAACAAAGCTTCAGTGGCTGGATTTACCTGTAATCTGGCCGGCTCAGAGGACCCAATAACAGCCACAACGGGAGAAATCACAAGACCGGCAACGGATGTGGCTAAAGTGAATTCTTATGTGGTGAGTCCGGCCGGTACTGTGTCGGTTATTGCGGGGGAAGACGGCGCAACGGCAGCTTTCGGCGAAACGCGTGGCGAGGCAGGTGCACCGCCATACATTCCGGTGGGGTCCGTAGAGCTTGGACAAGTTAGAGTTGCCGCTGCAGCTGATGTGGTTATTGCTGCAGATGAATTTTTTCAGACCCCTGGCACCCACACCGAAAGATTTGACACTCCCACATGGAAAGAATACACGCTTGGGGATGGCGAACTGGCCTCCACCGCAGCAAAAAAGAATGCATATATCGAATTGGATGATGTTGTTGGTGATGCGATCCACGCCGGAGACACATACAGGCTTGTTCATGTGCAGGGGTATACCCCCACTTTTTATGAAATCTCAAGATCAGTTGATTTCCAGCCTGCCGAGAACAGTTATAGCGGATCATCAGAGCAGGTTTACGGCGAGACAATTGTAACATCCTCCAGTGCGTTGGGTACAGCCGGTTTTAAGGCCAAATTAAAAAATGGCATAACCGACACAGTGTCATTAAATGAAGGCGAAGTCCTGACATTCAAATTTTACCAGAACAGAAACAAAACGCCGTACAGCCTGACCCAAGGCAAACTTGGAATTGCAACATCCTTCCCGGCACCGTCCAACGTAGATGCGGCCGGGACTATTGTTGCAGAACGGAAAACTGTGAAATTTGCGGCATAAGATATCCCTCGGTAGGTGTGACTTTCTCCCACGTCTGCCATTGCCTGTGTGGCTACTCGGACCCGGGGAAAAGGGGTCTCTCACTCCCTGCCACACACCACTTTTTTTGAGACTGTCATAAAGGATTTGAGATCATGCCATTCGATCAAGACGCATTTGATGCGGCCCAGGTCAATTTTAAAACACAAAAAGTCCCAGTCCCCCTGTTAAAAAAGTTTTTCGATGACGACGAAACACCAGAGTTTGAAATAAAGTCTCTTACCGGCGTTGAGTTGGCGATTGTTGAAGAATCGCCAGGGCGGATTAAGATTTTAATAGCAGCATTGGAATCATTCGCAGAAAATACCGTTAAAGGGTTCAAGGATGGGTTTGAAGAACTTTTGAATGGAGATATTGAAACTCCTGAAACATACCTGAGGTGGATCACTCTGGTTCGCCTGGGCACCGTACCTCAGCTGCCAGAGCACATCGTGGTGAAAATGGCATTCAGCAATGGCGGAGTTTTAAAACGCTTGGCATATAAAATTTCTGTTATGTCGGCAATAGGGGCAGACTTGGGGGAATAGATAGGCTGTGGGGGGACATGATGATCCAAAATGTAATGTCATTATGTGATAAATCAGGGCAGTTTCTTTTCCAGGTGCTGCCAGATAAATTTCCCCATGGCCGAGTTACAGCAGTGGAGATGGAATTATGGAACAAATATTACACCGAAAAAAACGCACGGCAAAAAGCAGGTAGGCATAAATGAGTGATCTTCAGAGAATAGTCGAAATCATATTCCAGGGCACAGATGCTGTATCGAGTGAGCTGAATAAAATCGGCAAAAAAGTTGACGCTTTTGGCGAGGATATGCAGGATTTTGGCCAACCGTTTGCAGATGCTGCCATCCTTGTCGGCTCATTGATAACAGCTATAGGAGGGATAGGCGCGGCCGGTGTTGCGGCATCTTCTGATATTGAGACAGAATCAAAAAAAATGCAGCTATCTTTGGGTTTAACTAATGAAGAGGCTGGAAAGTTTGAGGAGATTGCTGGCCGAGTTTACTCGTCAGGTGTGACTTCTGAATTATCAGAAGCTTTCGATGCTGTGACAGATGCCCAGAAAAAATTTGGGGACAATGCAGATGTTGACATTGGGAAAGTCTCTGACGCAGCATTGAAAGTTAGAAACATTTTCGATAAAGATGTCTCTGATACATTGACGGCAGTTGACTCCTTGATGGGTAATTTGGGGTTAACTGCTGAAGAGTCATATGATTTTATATTATCTGGGTTGTCCGGTGGGCTGGATACATCTGGGGATTTTTACGACTCAATAAACGAATACGGAACGCAATTTAGAGAATTAGGGTTCGATGCAGGGGAAGCATATTCCGTCATCGAAACGGGTATCCAGGGCGGCGGAAGCCTGGGAACTGACAAGGTCTTGGATCTTTTCAAAGAATTCAGGATTCGAATGTTGGAGTATTCGGATAATGTTCAGACCGCCTTAACAACGATCGGCATCGATCCGGATCAATTCAAAAAAGACCTTGATTCTGGACAAATTTCTTTTGCTGACGCATTTGGCAAAATTCAGAAGGCCCTTGATGAAACAACGGATAAAACAGATGTCTTTACAAGCGGTGTCGAACTTATGGGTACCCCGTTTGAGGATCTTGGTACCATAGCTGTTTTAGAAATAGATACCACAAATACAAAAATAGATGAATTCCAAGGTAAACTTGACAATTTTGACCCCTCAACATTTACAACCAAAACGCTGGGCGCGTGGAACGAAATAAAGCTCAAATTTGGTGATTTAGATCAATGGGAGACGGTAAAGGATAAACTTTTTGGGGTTTTTGAAGATATCGCCGAAAGTTTTGGTCCTGCCCTTGAGAGTGCTGATTTTTCAGGCCTTGAAGATGCAGCGCAGGAATTGTGGGATGATATTTCAACCATATTTGCCGAAAATGAGATAGACATAACAACTGTCGAAGGCATGAAAACAGCGATTGGGCTTGTGTTGGATAGCATCACGTCAATACTCGAAGTTGCAGATGGGATGGTTGAAACGTTCGGGCCAGGGGTTGAGGCTGTTTTGACCGTGGTTGATAAATTCAACGATATGGAACCAGGATCAAAAGAAACAGCTGGCAATCTTATCGCTGTTGGGACCGCTATTGGCATTATTGGTGGCCTCGTAAGCGTTGGCGGGTCTGTGTTGACTGGCCTCGGCACCATTGCCGGGATGTTCGGCGCGGGCGGCTCATTATCATCGCTTACGCTTGCTTTTGGTTTTGGCTGGATGATTGGTGGAGAATTGCGGAAGTTGTTTCCGCTGGATGAAATTGTCCAGGAGGGGCTTAGGAAGCTTGACACGGTTATAAATTTTACCGGTACCATGGGTGATGTTGATCTTGGGTTTGACACTAAAAGAGTTGAGGACGATCTAAATACTTTTTTTGATAGCT
>JASFYZ010000045.1:0-11207 GCA_045046665.1 Desulfobacterium sp. | reverse complement strand
CCCCATGGATCCATGGGGGAAAATCTACCCATGGTGAAATCCGGTTTTAATGAGCTGTGCGGCCTGGACGTCATCCACCGGTCGAGAATAGAAGAACCCCTGAATATAATCGCATTTCAATCCCCGGAGTGTCTCAAGCTGTTCAAAATGCTCAATTCCTTCTGCAATCACTTCAAGGTTCAGATTATGGGCCAGGGCAATAATGGCCTTTGCAATGGCCATGTTTTCATGATCCTTATTAATTTCGTCCACAAACCGTTTATCCATTTTAAGATAATCCAAAGGAAATCGTCGCAAATAGGCCAGGGAGGAGTATCCAGTTCCAAAATCATCTATGGCAATGTGAATACCGGTTTCTTTAAGCCGATTGAGCTGCCCGATCACCGATTCCGGTTTTTCCATAACAGCCGTTTCCGTCAGTTCGGCAATGAGAAAATGGGGTGATAAATCAACGGTTTCAAGTGCATTGCGCAGGATTTGCTCCAGATCGTTATGCATGAACTGTCGGGGAGAAATATTGACACTCATGCTTAACCCCTCGGCCTCCGGTAATGTCGTGTGCCATGTTTTTAGCTGACGGCATGCCTCCTGGATTACCCATTGCCCAATGGGAATGATCAATCCGGTGTCTTCGGCCAGGGGAATAAACGCATCTGGAGAAATCAGATCTCGTTGGGGATGATTCCACCGCAACAACGCTTCGAACCCTCTTATTTTCTCCGTTTTTGCACACACCTGGGGTTGATAATAAAGAACCAGTTCATTGCGATCCACCACCTCTCTGAGGTCATTTTCCAGTTGCAGGGCATCGTGGGTTATCTTGTGAAGCTTCCTGCTGAACACCTTGCATCTGGATTTTCCCATGGCTTTGGCACGGTACATGGCAATGTCGGCATCCCTTAAAATATCTTCTGATTTGTGATAAAGGGCGGTATTTATCACAATACCAATACTGGAGCTGATGCACACATCATTGCCATTGATATTAAAAACCGCTGCCGCCTGTTCCTTCATTCGCTTGGCAATGTGTATGATTTCCTTTGAATCACCGATATCTTCCAGAAGAACGGCAAATTCATCCCCTCCAATGCGGGCTACGGTATCCATGGAGCGAACACAGGTGAGAAATCTCTGAGCTGTTTTTTCCAAAAGAATATCTCCGGCAGAATGACCCAATGTGTCATTCACCCATTTGAATCGATCCAGATCAATCATAAATACAGCAAAATAAAAATTGGGTTTACGCCGCTGCCGGGCCACGGCCTGGCCCAGGCGCTCCATAAAAAGGATTCGGTTGGGCACCCCTGTGAGACTGTCGTAAAAGGCCTTACGATAGAGCTGATCCTCCAGTTCTTTTCTCTGGGTAATATCCTGGTATACAAAAAAAAGTCCTTCAACCATCCCGTTGATCAATATGGGAAACCCCAGAAGAGACACAGGGATGGCCCTGTCTTCACGGTGTTTTCTCCGGGTCTCCTTATGGACGGTGTTACCAGAGAGAATGGTTTGACGAATGCTTGTCATTTCCAGAAGCAGCTCACCGGGAACAATGATGCGGCTGTTCTCTTGATGGCAAAGTTCATGGGCAGAATATCCGAAAAGTAATTCAAATCCCCTGTTAACCCGGATAATATTTCCATGGACATCCGTGGAAATCACCGCCTGGGGGGATCCATCAAATAGCTGCTGAAAATAGGCTTTCTGCCTTGATATCTCTTCTTCCTTCTGTCTGGGAATGGTGATATCCCTGAAAATACCCACATGAAAAATCTCTTCTCCCACAACGGCCCGGGTCACCACGGCATCCATGGGAAAGGTCTTTCCACTCTGTTTTTTCCCCATGATCTCCATGCGCCGTCCTGAAAGGAGGGATCTCATCAAAGAATTCATGTCTCCATGAATTTTCCTGCCGGAATCCACCGAATTATTGCATTCTTGACTCTCGTTGTTCAACGCATTTTCTCCAGCGTCCTTGAAACGCCTTGAATCGGTGTCAAGGAGATGGTTCATACGCAATCTGGAAAACACCTCACGGGTGCCATCATACCCAAACATGGCAAACCCGCTTGGATTCATGCTCATCACCCTGAAATCCTCCCCGGCAAAGGTGATAATCGCATCCTTTGCCACGGAAACGATGGCTTCGGTACCGGCAATGGCATTCTGAAGGGCCGCCATCACCTTATTGTATCTTGCAGCAATGACACCGGTGTCGGTAAAAGGATCCACCGGCACCCGCAGTGAAAGATCACCGGTCTCCTCCTGGAGCTGCATGATTCTGAAAAAATCAGCGGTTTCGGTCTTTGCCCCATGCTCGGAGATATTCAACCCGATCTCCTCACTGTGGGATGAAACCCGCAGCGGCATGACCCTGTCAATTCTGCGAATGATAAACAGAGGGATTACAAAGGCCAGCACAAAGGCTGCGGCAATGCCTTCCACCTGCACCAGCAACTGGGAATAAAAATCCAAACCTGTTTGGAGAATGGAGGGGGCTCCCAGAAGAGCAACGGCAAGGGTTCCCCAAATACCACACCCCAGATGAACGGGAACCGCACCCACGGCATCATCAATGCCATAATAGAGCAGCACCTCATCCACCACAAGACAGATTCCACCGGCAACGGCACCGACAAAAATGGCTTGGGGAATGGTCACACAATGGCAGCATGCCGTCACTGCCACAAGACCTCCCAATGACCCGTTGATGAGATAAGATGTCTTTGCAATGCGATTATAAAGATAACCTGCAAACAGAGCAAAGACAGCGCCTGCAGCTCCTGCCATCACGGTGTTAACGATGATCCCCGGTACACTCCGGTCAATGGTTAAAGTGCTGCCCCCATTAAAACCGATCCAGCCGATCCACAGCAAAAGAGTGCCAAGCACCGAAAGGGGTAAATTGCTGCCGTGGATCTCCACGGGTTTGCCATCCCCATCGAATCGTCCCTTCCGGGGTCCCACCACAAGAATGGTGGCCAATGCCACCCATCCGCCCACACTGTGAACCACGGTGGAACCGGCAAAGTCAATGAATCCGGCAACTCCAAGCCATCCGGCAGGATCGCCTGCATCAATACCATTCCATGCCCAATGGCCAAAAATAGGATAAATAAAGACAGACAGCAGCAGCACAATGATGAGATAGGAGGAAAAGCGCATACGTTCCGCCACGGCTCCGGAAAAAATGGTGGTGGCGGTACCACAGAACATGGTTTGGAAAAGAAAGAAGGAAGCAAGGTGAAAATCATCTCCAAAATCAGCCATAAACCCTGAAATGCCAATGATTCCAGCCTGGGAAGTCCCAAACATCAAACCAAACCCAAAAACCCAGAATCCCATGACGGAAAAAACAAAATCCGCAAGATTCTTGATGGCCACATTGATGCTGTTTTTAGATCGGGTCAAACCCGATTCAAGGCACATAAATCCCGGTTGCATTAAAAAAACCAGAACTGATGAAACAATCACCCACAAATTATCCAGAACAGAACTGCCCATGATCATCAAATTTCCTTTTTATGTGGGATTCATTCAGCGTTTGTATAAAATTTTTCACAAAACGCTACCCTTATTGCTTTGTATAATGCAATAAATGTACCAACACAATCGATGATCGAATTTTGCAGGCTCAGGAGAACAAGAGGCAGGCTTGTATATGGATACCTGAATCTTTTACCAGGCCATGATTCATTTTTTTATAACTGCCGCGGGCAGACCGTATTGAGATACTGGCTATTTTTCGCTGCCAAAATCTCACCACAGGTGGCCGACGTTATGATCAAGCCCAAAAAATTTACATGGCAGTAGACATCTGCCACAACGAAGATAGAAAATGGCATTCTACCGCCAATTAAAAACATTATTGAATTCTTAATATTAATAAATTACATTTATGCAAGCAAGTGAGTAAATAAATAAAATCACATAGCATCGACAGCAGAGGCTCCGAGGAGTGCCTGACCGAAACATTGAAAACCAAAGGGGTAGAATTTTTGCCCTTCCAGGCGTTAAGAAGCACAGACTGTTTGAGGAGCTTGCCCGCAGTTTCTGTGCTTTAGACCGGCAGGGCAAAAGGGCCGCCGACGGTCCGGGGCCGGATCACTTGCCCGTTGGGGGCGGCGTAATGCCATTTTTAATATTTGTTGTGTCGGCAGGCCGACATGTCCGTTATATTAGATTTCATTCACCATTTATCCCGCAGCAACCTCAAGGCACTGAATTCTTCAAGGGTATGAACCCGAAGAAAGGGGTTGAGTTCCCGTTCAAGGCCCATGGTGGTGTTTTTACCGGCCCAATCCTCAAATTGAGACATGAACTCACTTGCTTTTTCAACCCCATTGGCCATGGCAAATCCAAGATTGGTCTCCATGTAATCATGACCGGGATAAAGGATGCACGCATCGGGAAGTAGATCATTCAAGGCCTGGATGGTCTGGAACAGCATAGCCACATCACCGCCGTTTTTGCAATTTCCCACCCCGAAGTTAAACAGCACATCTCCTGCGATAATACCGGTGAGGACTCCCCTTTCCCACAGCAGGAACGAAAGATGATCCATGGTGTGTCCATTGGTGCCCTTCACCTCAATGGTAGTGTGGACATCCAGGGGGATAAGGGTTTGCCCCAGAAGTGCCTCCTGGGACAGAATAGGCGCACCAGAAAGCTTTGCCAATTCCTCATTGCCCCGGGTGTGATCCGGGTGTGAATGGGTATTCATGATTCCCTCAATGGTGATGGACTGTCCATCCAGGTGATTAAAAATCTCCTCCCCATCCCAGGGATCCACGCACCAGGCTTTTTTGTTCTGTCCCACCACTGCATAGGAATAATTGAACCAGCCGTCCCGGGACAGCATCTGAATGACCTTCATTTTTTTCTCCTCATAAGGTTGATTTTTACACAAAAAACAGCATAATACAAATTTGATTACCATGGTCAACAATTCTAAAATATAAGACAGTAGAGCCCCCAATCGCTGTCCAGACTAACTACAATAAAAATTGACTGCTCCCTGATAAATGCCACAATAAAAACATTGGATCATCGAGTCATTGAAATATTTTCTAACACTTACATATTTTATACTGGTATTTTTGATACCCTACCCTTGTCCAGCCATTGCAGGAGATACTCCGGCAGAAAATGACCCACAACACCCAATCCAGACCAGACCTGCCCGCCCCGTTCTGCGAATGGGAATTCATGTATCCAAATTTAACACCTTTGATCCCCACAAGGCAGCCTCCACCAGTGATCGAATCCTGGCGGACATGGTGTACAATGGACTCATTCGTTTTAAGCCTGGCAATTCTCGGCAGATGGAACCTGACCTGGCCGTTGAAATTCCAGAACCCGTAATGGTGCGGGGAAAACAGACCTGGACCTTTAAATTAAAAAAAGATATTTTTTTCCAGGGATACCCCGGAGAAACAGCCGATGAACTAACCGCCCTTGAGGTGTGCCAATCCTTTATTAAAGCCGCCGACCCCCAGCGCTCTGCCTATGCCGGGGGATATGAGGATATTTCCGTGGTGGTCACCGGTCCCCGCACCCTTCGGTTCAGCGTGGACCCGCCCCAGTCTCCCCTGCTCTTTCTTCCCAAAGTGGCCAATTATGCCGGGGGGTTCATTGTCAAGGAGACTGTTGATGAAAGGGGAATGCTGCGCCTCAAGGGCACGGGTCCCTTCTACTTCATCAACGCCCCCGATGACCAACATCTTCTGCTTCATGCCCATGATGACTATTTCCGGGGAAGTCCCCTTCTGGGGGGCGTGGACATTCATTTCATACCCGATGCAGATCAGCGTTTATCAGCCATTGTGGACAAAAAAATGCACGTCATTGTGGGGGAAACCGACGCCCGATGGCTGCAACGGATCAAAGACAAAAAAGATCTCAGGCTGGACAGTTTCGGGGTGTCGGAAACCGTCAACATACACTTTAACACCTCAACTCCCCCTTTTTCCGACATTCGGGTGAGAAAGGCCGTGGCCTATGCAGTGGATCGCAATCAGTTTCTGACCCCCTTTGGCCCGGGACTGGTTTATTCTGTTTTTTCCCCGGTTCCCCCTTACATGCCCGGTGGATTAAGGGAACAAGAAATAAAGGCCTTGGGGCTGGACTATGACACAAACATCAACAGGGCAAAACAATTGATGGCCGAGGCAGGGGTAAAAAATGGATTTAAAATGGATGTGGTGGTATCCAAGGTGGGCTCTTTTTCCAACAATTATCACACACTCCAGGCCCAGCTGGCAACCATCAATATCACCATGACCCTGTACCTGGTGGACCATGCCACCATGCACCGCCTCATCCGCCAGGATTTTAATCCCATTGTTATTTACGAAGCATTTCGGCCCAACACCGACGAATTTTTAAGCCATTTTTTCCACTCCAGCGCCACCATCTCCTCGGGGAAAAGCCCAGCCACCAACTTCAGCCATTACAAGGGTATTGATGAACTCATTGAAACGGCCCGGCTGGAGCGGTTCACCTCCCGACAGATCAAGCTATGGGAATATGCCCAGATAAAGCTTTTAGAAGAGATGGTGGTCTACCCCCTTCACCACAAAAATCAGATTTATGTTCGCTGGAACACCGTAGATTATGGGCATCCCATTGTTTCCACCATGGCCCTTTATCCCCAGTTCACCGAAAAGACAACCATTCAACACCACCGGAAGCCCTTATAATGAAAATCCATCACAAATTACTGGGGGTCACCCTGCCCATTGCCCTCATCGCTCTTCTCATGGGGTCCTATGTCACCTTTCATTTTTCCCAGCAGGCATTGCACCACATTGCCCAGCGCTGGCTGGAAACCCGCCTGGATGAGGGTATCAATGTTGTTCATCAGCAGGAAACCTTCCTGAGAATGTACGGCATCAGCAACATCCACGCAGGTACCCACAAGGCACAATACGATGCCAAGCAGGGGCTTGCCGCCATTCAAATAGGGGAGCGTGGCTACGTTTATATCCTTGATGTAAAGGGGAAAATATTGTTCCATCCCAATCCAGAACTCGTTGGCATCCCCATGGGTCATACGCCGTGGTTTTCCCGTATTCAACAACAAAAAAAAGGGGAGCTTAATTATACCTGGCAAGGGGAAAAACATTTGGGAAAATTTGACTATTTTGAACCCTGGGGGTGGTTTGTCGTAGCAACGGCCCCCTACAACGAAATCCATGGTTCGTTGAATAAAACAAGGGATTATCTCCTGGGCATGGCCCTGTGGGGGTCCATACTCATCTCCTTTTTCATCATTGTGATGACCCGGAATATTTTTAACCCTCTACAGCTCCTTGTAAAGGGCGCTGAAATGGTAAAACAAGGAGAACTGGACATTGAAATTCCCATTAAAAGCAATGATGAGATGGGAAATCTCTCCCGGGTCTTCAATGCCATGGCCCAGGAGCTGAAAAAAAATTTGGAAACCCTTCAGACATCGGAACAGCAGCTCCATTACCTGAATTCACAACTGCTGACGGCCCAGGAGGATGAACGAAAAAGAATATCCACAGAACTCCACGACGAGGTGGGACAATCCCTCACCGTTATGAAGCTTAAAATGATTATGATGGAAGAAGGATTGCCTACGGAAGACCATACCACAAAAAAAGAGTGTGAGGAGATGGTGCAGTACATAGACATGACCATTGAAAATGTCCGGCGCCTGTGCCGGGATCTCACCCCCACGGTGATCACCGATCTGGGGCTGGCGGCGGCCCTGATGTGGCTCATTGAAAACATGGAGCATCATTTTGACATTGCAGCAGACATAGACCTTAACAATGTGGATGAAATATTATCCCTGAAAAGACAGCTCCTGGTGTATCGTATTTTCCAGGAGGCCCTTTCCAATGCGGTGAGACATGCCAAGGCCTCCCGGTTGGAACTCACTGCAACCCAGGTACGGCACCAACTTATCTTTTCCATAAAAGACAATGGGAAAGGATTTGACATGGATCATGTTCGAGGCAGAAGCTTTGAAGAACGGGGCTTGGGGCTCGCCACCATGAAGGAACGGGCACACATGTTAGGGGGCAACATTGAAATAAAGACCAGTCCCGACAACGGAACTTGGTTGCAATTTACCGTGCCCGTTGATAAAGGAAGTAAGCATGGAAACTTATAAGATCATACTGGCCGACGACCATAAGCTGTTGCGCCACGGCATCAAGCAGATTATTGAAAAAGATAAAGAGCTTAAAGTCATTGCCGAGGCGGGTGACGGGTTGGAACTTTTGAAGCTTTTGACCACACACATCCCGGACATGATTGTTCTGGACATTGCCATGCCAAGGCTGAGGGGCATTGAAGCAGCCATCGAGATCAAAATGCTCCATCCGGAAATAAAGATTCTTATTCTTTCCATGCACAAAAGTCTTCAATATCTTCACCATGCCCTCACCGCCGGGGTGGACGGTTATCTGCTCAAGGAAGATGCCCCCCGGGAGCTTGCCTCGGCCATTGACACCATCCGAAATAATGACACCTATATATCTCCTTTAATGAGCAAAGAGCTCAACAATGACATTGCCCAATCCTACCGCACGGGCAAATCCTCCACCCCCTTTGAACCCCTGACCCTGCGGGAGCGGGAAGTGCTTAAACTCATTTCAGAAGAAAAATCCAACAAGGACATTGCTGAACTATTGAACATCAGCCTGGCCACGGTGAAACACCACCGGGCCGCCATTAAGAAAAAACTTAATATCCGAAAAACTGCGGGCCTGGTAAAATACGCCATTCGTAAAGGCCTTACCACTCCGGGATAATGGCAAACAGGAGAATCCTGTTTTATGACAACAGCAATGATTATAAACACTATTATCAGTCTTCTTGCAGGAATATCAGAAACGAATCGCAAATTTGCTTTCCGGGGTTATTTTCCCGGATCATTGCTATTGACACCTTTTTTAACCAGATCCTGGTGACAGGTTCGGCTCTTCAAAAAAGATAATGAATCCACAATCGGGCACAATTCATGTTGCTTATACTTTTTTTAAAAAAAAATGGTCGTCTTTTGATTGGCTTATGATGTCAGTATTGAACCTGAAACCTCGACATGAGCCTTCCTAAGCTGTCTGTAAATAATTTTATTAATTTCATCTAAAAATTTTTCTTCTTGGTTGGAAATAAAGAAGTGACCATCATTAAAGGTCACAAGATCTACATGACCATCTATCAGATTTTTCCAGGCTAACGTATCCTCAAATGGCACAATTTTGTCTTGATTTCCCCAAAATATCGTCGCATCTGACCGCAAATTCATAGTGTTCTCAAAATCATGGGTTTCATTAAGGGAAAAATCGGCTCTGAGCATGGGTGAAACGACCTCCATCAATTCATGGTTTTGTATGACCTCATGAGGAGTGAAATTAAATTTTTCAAGTTGTTTAACAAATTCTTTTTGAGGCAACTGATGTATTGCCTCTTTTATGTTCGGCAGATGGGGCGCTCTTTTTGCCGAAAGAACTATATGCTTTAAATTCCCATCACCTCTATTTTGAAGTTCTCTGGCTAATTCAAAGGAGAGCAGGGCTCCGAGGCTATGACCTACAAAAATATAAGGAAGGTCACAAAATGCTTTAATTTCCTGGCGTAATATTTGAACCTTTGTTTTTAAACAAGCAATGGGTTTCTCTGAAAACCGAGGTCCTCGTCCAGGTGATTCTAAAGCAAACAGATCAACGTGGTCGGGTAAATATTTCGCCCAGGAAGAAAAAACATTTGCGTTCCCGCCAGCATAGGGGAAACAGAACAGTCTGAGTTTTGAATCTTTGCGATGGATAAATTTTCTAAACCAAATGGACATAAATTGTGGGGGTGCCAGCAAACAAGTTACAGGCACACCCCGACCTCAATAATATATGGGAAATAAGTTTTTTACATCCTTTTCCAGTGCTAACAATTACTATTCTATTTTGCTTGGGCTGATGCTGCAACTTTTTCACCCTTGTTAAATTGCTCATAATAATAGGCTTGAGCCTTTTCTGCATTGAAATTGAGCAGGGTGCCGCCGGATTCAAAATGCTGCTTAAAGACCTGTCCCAAGGCATAGGTGCTGGCACCGCCGGTTGCACTCAATGCAATTGCACTTGTTGTCTGCCCAATCACGGGTATAAACTTGAGCATGGAAGAGAGTAACGGCGCTGCGGCAACGGGAAGAATACCACCAACCAGGGCAGAAATGGCCGTTTTTACAACATCTTTTTTAAAGGGTATTCCATACAAATTCGAAAGTTTGGATACCATTTCAATCTGAACGCCGGTTAATGCCAGAATATCAAAAATCGGGATGGGTATAAAGCCTGTACCCACGGATGTATATACTCTTTTTCTGATAATGCTATCTGCCAATACTTTTTTGTCAACTTCGACGTCAACGTCAACTTTCCCGTCCGCCTTGGCTTTTTCATCAACCCCGGGTTCCTCTGCCATCTTGGATTCTTTTTCTTTTACCATAATTGCTGCCCCTCCCTTTAGATTAAACTAAATTATACGGAAAAATAGAACTTTCAGGCTCATAGACAATCAAATGATTTATATTTAAGAAAAATAGGGAGTAAAGTCAATGAAAAATCTATTCGTTCTCTTTTTAAATTGATGTCATCGTTTTTAAATCAAATAAGTTATTGCACGTTTGGGGCTTGATCATAACGTCGGCCACCTTGTGGTGGGATTTTTAAAGTATAAAAATAAAAATTATTATTCCGGGCGTTATAGCTTACATTTCGCACCTTAAATTCCACAATATGTTGTAATAATGCATTAAGTATTAGCCACATATTGTGTTGTATGATTACTAAAATTTTTTAACATAAGAGTGGTAACAATCTACACACCTATATGTGGAAGCAAGTTCTTGCAAAGCACAATATACGGTATTGTTAATTCAAAAAATATATAATTAAGGTGCTAAATGTAAGTTATAGTTATAATAGGTGTGAATTTGTTTTCCGTATAGTGCCCCATCTTATGATCACCCCCCATGTGGGTCTAAATCAATGGCTTATACTGGCATGCATTGGCATTTTCCCCTTGTCTTTTTAAATTTTATAATTTAAGTTAACCCTTATTTGGTCCTGTTAAACGGCAAGAATCACACTTAATATTATTTCTTAAAATAAAATTTAAATAAGGGTATAATCATAATTAAGAAAAGTGTAAATTTATTTTTTATGGTAGTTTTTTTT